>JARRKS010000023.1:0-9262 GCA_037387865.1 Flavobacteriaceae bacterium | reverse complement strand
CAAACCCTTTGGAACGGTTGCACAAAAATTCGTGCATAAATTCTGCCTCAATTTCGTATTCCCATACATTAGGTCTTACAAAACTTAAAATACGTCTAAACCCTTTTTCTGTTATATTACAGGCATGCTGTATTAATTCCAGTTCTATCGAATCTTTTACAGAACGTAAACGCTGTAAAATAGGATTGCTTTTCGCAACGCTATGAGCAGGATACTTTTCTTTTAACCATTTAGTAAAACGGTCTTCGCGAGTTTCAGTTTCAACACTAGCGCGATAATGTTCATTGGTATTTATATACACGGTATCACACTGTGTCATAAGTTCAAACATAATTTTTTCCATGTCTTGCAGCCAATACACTGTTTTTATTCCAGAAGTTTCAAAGGCTTTTTCTTTGGTAAGTTTTTCACCTTCCCAAATGGCAATATGTTCATTGGTTTCTTTTAAAAATAAAATCTCACGATGTTTCTCTTTTGGAGAATCTGGAAATAAAACTAAAATACTTTCTTCTTGATCAACACCACTTAAATAAAAAATGTCGCGATGCTGTTCAAAAGGCATTGTACTATCTGCGCTTATTGGATAGATATCATTAGAGTTGAAAACAGCCAAGCTGTTAGGTTTCATTTTTGCGGTAAAATTCTTTCTATTCTTTATGAAGAGGTTTTTGTCTATTAAATGGTATTTCATGTCAAGTAATTTTGTCAAAAATAAGGTATTTCTATAATAATTTTGTTATATTCTTATTATTCTTAAGAGCCTAGGTCTATTTTAATTTTAAATAAAGATTATGAAAAAATTCAACCTCTTTTTGTTAGCCTTAACAGTATTGATTGCGCTTTCTTGTAGTTCAAACAACGATGATTGCTGTGCCAATCCTGAAGTTCCAAGTTTAGTCATTAAGTTTAAATTTGATCCTAATCAAGAACGGTTAGATAATGTTGGTCAGCCTTCTACAATTCCTACAGGTAATGCTGCTCAATCTCCTAGTGTAAGCAGAATGAGTGCCAATTATATCGAATTTTCTCCAGATGCTTTTTTGCTTTTAGGAGAAGGGGAAGTAATCTTTAGAGGAGAAGAAACTACCGATGGTGGAGATAATGCCATTGATTTTCAAAAAGCTATTTTTGCAGGTAACAGTGAAACCTTTTTAACTGTACCTTTAAGCACCATTTCTCCTGGTAATTATAATTGGGTAAGGGTTTCTTTAGCATACCAAGAAGGTGAAATAGAGTTTTTACTGAATAATGCAGACAATATTGGAACAGTTGCAAGTTTTGTAGGTTATAACACTTATATTACCTCATTTGATTTAAATGGCAGTACTATAGATGTTAACGGAAACAGATTGCAAGGGTTTTGGGCTTTTGAAGCTTTAGGGTTTTCTACTCAAGGTCAAGCACCTGAAGGAGCAGTAACAGTGCCAAATCCATTGTTTGACACTTCGCCAATTCCTCAAGGGTCTTGTGTGGTTACAGGAAAGTTTGAAAACGGATTAACAATTTCAGGAAATGAAACCAATGACGTTGTTGTAACCTTATCCTTTTCAATAAACAATAGTTTTGAATGGACAGAAGTAAATGCAGATGGTAAATTTGATCCTTCGGCTGGAGAGACTTTGGTAGATATGGGATTACGAGGCTTAATTCCTTATGTAAATAATTAATGATTATTTACTTAAAATCATTCTAAATTCAAATTTAAATCTCTTTACTTTTTGCTATAATTTAATTGAGCCGTACTTTTGTGGTTACATAAAATAACTTCACAATAATGAGCGGATTTTTTAAATCTTCGATTGGAAGAAAAGTAGCTATGGCACTTTCTGCTTTTTTCCTTATGTTTTTCTTAATAATGCATTTGTCTGTTAATCTAATTTCGGTATTTAGTGAAGATGCATTTAATTCAGCTTCCCATTTTATGGGAACAAACCCAATAGTTCAATTTGCTTTGCAACCTGTTTTAATTTTTGGTGTTGTATTTCATTTTGTAATGGGTTTTGTTTTAGAAATAAAAAATAAAAAAGCACGTCATATTTCTTATGTAAAAAATTCAGGTAGTGCAAACTCTACATGGATGAGTAGAAATATGATTTGGTCAGGAGTTGTTATCCTTGCCTTTATTGTGCTTCACTTTATAGATTTCTGGTTTCCAGAAATAAATTATAAATATATTGAATTTGCTCCAGAAGACTCAACACGTTACTTTCCAGAACTTGTTCATAAATTTGAAAGCCACATCCGAACAATTGCTTATTGCATTGCATTTGTGTTTTTAGCGTTGCATTTAATGCATGGATTCACATCTGCGTTTCAATCTATGGGCTTAACCGCTGGAAGAAAGAAAACATTACAAAACATAGGTAAGGCATATGCGATTTTAATTCCTTTAGGATTTATTTTTATTGCATTATATCATCATCTTAACCACGTATTATCATAAAATATGGCAACGTTAAACTCAAAAGTACCAGAAGGTCCATTAAAAGATAAATGGACTACATATAAAGATAAAATCAATCTTGTAAATCCAGCCAACAAGCGTCTCATTGATGTTATTATTGTTGGAACTGGTTTAGCAGGTGGATCGGCGGCTGCAACGTTGGCGGAGCTAGGATATAACGTAAAATCATTTTGTTTTCAAGATTCTCCAAGAAGAGCACACTCTATTGCTGCTCAAGGAGGAATTAATGCTGCAAAAAATTACCAAGGAGATGGCGATTCAACCTATCGCTTATTTTATGATACAGTAAAAGGTGGTGATTATCGTTCTCGCGAAGCTAATGTTTATCGTTTAGCTGAGGTATCATCAAACATTATTGATCAATGCGTAGCACAAGGTGTCCCTTTTGCTCGTGATTATGGTGGTTTGTTGGACAATCGTTCTTTTGGAGGTGTATTGGTTTCAAGAACATTTTATGCTAAAGGTCAAACGGGTCAGCAATTATTATTAGGTGCTTATTCTGCTATGAACCGTCAAATAGGTCGAGGCAAAATTAAAATGTATAGTCGTCATGAAATGTTAGATGTGGTTATTGTAGATGGAAAAGCAAGAGGTATTATAGCACGTAATTTAGTTACTGGAGAGATTGAACGTCATTCTGCTCATGCTGTTGTTTTGGCTACTGGTGGTTATGGTAATGCCTTTTACTTATCAACATATGCCATGGGAAGCAATGTTACGGCAGCTTGGAAAGCACACAAAAGAGGTGCCTTTTTTGCCAATCCCTGTTTTACGCAAATTCATCCAACTTGTATTCCGGTTTCTGGTGATCATCAATCTAAATTAACATTGATGTCGGAATCCTTAAGAAATGATGGTAGAATTTGGGTGCCTAAAAACATGGATGACGTACTAGCTATAAGAGAAGGAAAGTTAAAACCTACCGAAATAGCAGAGGAAAATAGGGATTACTATTTAGAGCGTCGCTATCCGGCTTTTGGAAATTTAGTACCAAGAGACGTAGCCTCAAGAGCTGCTAAAGAACGCTGTGACGCCGGTTATGGCGTAAATAAAACAGGAGAGGCAGTTTATTTAGATTTTGCTGCGGCTATTGAACGTTATGGTAAAGAGCAAGCTCATGTGAAAGGATTAGATGAAAACGATAAAGTATTGGTTAATAAATTAGGAAAGGAAATCATTAAAGCCAAATATGGTAACCTATTCCAGATGTATGAAAAGATTGTAGATCAAAATCCATATGAAACTCCGATGATGATTTATCCTGCTGTACATTATACCATGGGTGGTATTTGGGTTGATTATAACTTAATGACAACCGTGCCTGGGTTATATGCAATTGGCGAGGCTAATTTCTCTGACCATGGAGCAAACAGACTTGGAGCTTCGGCCTTAATGCAAGGTTTAGCAGACGGCTATTTTGTGCTACCATATACTATTGGAGATTATTTAGCAGATGATATTCGTACAGGTCCTATTCCAACAGATTCTAAAGAATTTGATGAGGCTGAAAATCAAGTAAAATCAAATTTAGAAAAGTTAATAAATAATAACGGAAAGTATTCTGTCGATCATTTCCACAAGAAATTAGGAAAAATCATGTGGAACAAATGTGGAATGGCTAGAAATGCAAAAGATTTAAAAGAAGCCATTACTGAAATCGCTGAATTAAGAGAAGAATTTTGGAATGATGTAAAAATTCCTGGTGGGGCCAATGAGTATAATGAGGAGTTGGCAAAAGCAGGTCGAGTTGCAGATTTCTTGGAGCTAGGAGAGTTGTTTGCAAAAGATGCTTTACAAAGAGAAGAATCTGCAGGAGGACATTTTAGAGATGAATATCAAACACCTGAAGGTGAAGCGATGAGACGTAAAGAGTTCCAATATGTGTCGGCATGGGAGTATAAAGGCGAACCGAAAGATGCCGTTTTGCATAAGGAGAAACTTGAGTACAAAAATATTGAAGTAAAAGAAAGAAGTTATAAATAACAGATTGGTTATGAATTTAACATTAAAAATTTGGCGTCAAAAAAGCGCGAATGAAAAAGGAAAATTGGTTGATTATAAAGTTGATGATGTTTCTTCGGATATGTCTTTTCTCGAAATGCTTGATGTATTAAATCAAGACCTAATAAATAAAAATGAAGAACCTATAGCATTTGATCATGATTGTCGCGAAGGTATATGTGGTATGTGTTCAATGTATATTAACGGTCGAGCTCACGGACCAGATAGAAGTATAACTGTTTGTCAACTTCATATGAGAAGTTTCAAGGATGGTGATACTATTTATATTGAACCATGGCGTGCTGCAGCTTTTCCTGTGATTAAAGATTTAATTGTGGACAGAAGTGCATTTGACAGAATTCAACAAGCTGGTGGATTTATATCTGTTAATACTTCTGGAAACACACAAGATGCTAATGGTACTTTAATTTCAAAATATGCGGCTGATTCAGCTATGGATGCTGCTACTTGTATTGGTTGTGGTGCATGCGTTGCAACCTGCAAAAATTCTTCCGCTATGCTGTTTGTTGGGGCAAAAGTTAGCCAATATGCATTATTACCACAAGGGCAAATAGAAGCTGCCGATCGCGTTAAAAACATGGTAGCTCAAATGGATTTGGAAGGTTTTGGTAATTGTACCAATACTGGAGCTTGTGAGATAGAATGCCCTAAAGGTATCTCATTAGATAATATAGCTCGTATGAATCGTGAATTAATGAAAGCTAGTTTAAAATAGCTACTATTCAAAGACGACTAAAAATTAGTTAAAATCTCAAGTATTTACTTGGGATTTTTTATTTAGCTTTGACTTCCCTATTTTATTAAGATATGCAGATTCATAGCAATGCGTATTATTTTATAATACTGTTTTTTGTATTTGGTTTTTCTTCAGCACAAAATGGATCTTCAACCCATATTTGTGAAGTAAAGTGGTTTAATGAGAGTAATTTACTTTATAATATTAAAACGATTTCTTCAGATAGTTTTCAAGGCAGAAGGACTGGGACCAAAGGAGCTATAAAAACTAAAAAATACATTATAGATCATTTTGAGACATTAAATATCAAACCTTTAGGAAAAAATTATGAACAACCATTTTCATTTTTAAATAAAGGAAAAAACTATCATGCTGCAAATGTTTTAGGGATTATTTCTGGTACAACTTTTCCTGAAAGCTATATCGTGATTAGTGCACATTATGATCATGAAGGTGTAAAAAGAGGCAATATATATAATGGAGCCGATGATAATGCTTCTGGTTTAAGTGCCTTGTTCAGTTTTGCAGAATACTTTAAAAATAACCCACCAAAACATTCAGTGATATTGGCAGCTTTTGATGGTGAGGAATTAGGTTTAAAAGGTTCAATGCACTTTGTTCAGCACTCGATTGTTCCCTTAAAAGACATCATGATTAATCTTAATCTTGACATGATTAGTCGTAGTGATAAAAACGAATTGTTTGCAGTTGGTACAAGTTATTCGAAAATACTGGAGGATGTAATTTTAAATACTAAAAATCCACCGAATTTAATGTTGCTGACGGGTCACGATAATAAAAAAGATTGGAGAAACGACTGGACTTATTCTTCAGATCATGCGTCATTTCACACTAAAGGAATTCCTTTTTTATATTTTGGAGTTGTTGATCATGAAGATTACCATAAACCTACAGATGACTATGAGAATATTGATCCTGAGTTTTATATTGAAGCTGTAAAAACTATTATTTCTGTATTTGAAAAAGTTGATGATTTACAGATAAAAAGATAATTTAAAACATGCTATTTTTAAATCTCTTTAAATAGAAGTGATTATCTTTAATGCATGGATTATATTTCGAAACTTCCACAAGTACAACTTTCTATATTTGCAAAAATGACTGCTTTGGCCAATAGACACAAAGCTATTAATTTGTCGCAGGGATTTCCGGATTTTGAGAGTAGTTCTAAACTCATTGATTTGGTTTCGCAAGCAATGAATTCGGGTTACAATCAATATGCACCCATGCCAGGTATTTTGATTTTGAGAGAAGCCATTGCTAATAAATTAGATCATCTATATAAATCTAGTTACAATCCTGAAACAGAAATAACAATTACTTCTGGTGCCACTCAAGCTATATATTCCATTATTTCCGCATTTATAAAACCAAATGACGAGGTTATTATATTTAAACCGGCTTACGACAGCTATGGGCCAACAACTCAATTAAATGGCGGAATAGTTGTGCCTGTACAATTAACGGCTCCAAACTATAAGATAGATTGGAATATTGTTAAACGTAGAGTTAATGATAATACTAAAATGATAATTATTAATACACCTCAAAATCCCTGCGCAACATTATTTTCGAAAAACGATATGTTGCAATTACAGGACATTACAAAGGGTACAGATATTATTGTTTTAAGTGATGAGGTTTATGAGCATATCATTTTTGACGATGAAAAACACCAAAGTATATGTTTGTTTTCAGACTTAAAATCAAGAAGTTTTTTGGTTGCATCATTTGGTAAGACGTTTCATAATACTGGATGGAAAATGGGTTATTGCTGTGCTCCAAAAGAGTTGATGGACGAATTTAGAAAAGTGCATCAATTTACAGTTTTTTCGGTAAATCATCCAATTCAGGTAGCATTGGCAGAATATTTACAAAAGCCAAATCATTATGAAGAGTTGCCTCAGTTCTATCAGAGAAAACGCGATTTGTTTTCAAGGTCTCTAGAAGGATCAAAATTTAATGTTCTTCCGTCTAAAGGAACTTATTTTATGCTGCTGGATTATTCAAAAATCTCAAATGAGAAAGATGTAGATTTCGCTGACAGATTAACTATAGAAAATCGTATCGCTTCTATTCCATTATCGGTTTTTAATGAAAATGATTTAGATGAAAAAGTGTTACGATTTTGTTTTGCAAAAAAAGATGATACTTTAAAAAAAGCAGCAGAAATTTTAAACAAAATTTGATACATTAGAGTATATGCAAGAAGAATTAAAAATAGCGTTTATTCAAACAGATTTGATTTGGGAAAACCGTAAAAAGAATCGTAAAAATTTCAATCAAAAAATTGAAAGTATTCAAGAAGCAACAGTAAATATTATAACCGATTGATATTTGTTCATCCAGATCAAACTTTAGAGTATTATGATAAAAGACACACGTTTACGTATGCTGGAGAAGACAAGGTCTTTACTTCTGGCACCGAAAGATTGATTGTTGATTATAAAGGATGGAAATTATTTCCTTTGGTATGTTATGATTTGCGCTTTCCGGTTTGGGCTAGAAATGTTAATGGTTATGATGCTTTAATTTATGTAGCCAATTGGCCAAAACCAAGAATTAATGCTTGGGATACCTTGCTTAAAGCGCGAGCCATAGAAAATATGAGTTATTGCGTAGGAGTTAATAGAATAGGTCTGGATAAACAACAAAATGAATATATAGGTCATTCTGCAGTGTATGATGTTCTAGGTAATTGTATGTCTACTATTAAACCTAATAGAGAACAAATAGAAATAGTTACTTTACAAAAAAGCCATTTAAGTTTTTATAGAAATAAACTTCGCTTTTTAAACGATAGAGACAACTTTAATCTAGTAAAATAAATTCTCTAATTTCGTCCCAATTGGCTCTTACGTCTATTAATTCAGGGTAGTAACTAACGCGTTCTGGTTGTTGTTTTTTGAGGTAACTACCTGTATCATATTTCTTATTGCCATTGCTATCAAAAATAACCCTTAAAAGATATTTGCCTGGATTGACATACCTGAAATCAAAAAATTTTGGTTCATCAGAAAATTGTTCAGCTTTCACTTCTCCTTTTTCGTCTGATAACTGAACAATGATCGGATATTTAGCATTTTGCAGTGATACCCGAACATTACCATAATCTGAAAATGCTTTTGTTTTAATAGAATAATCTAAAGTGTCATTTGCTATTCCGTAAAAGTCTGTCAAGCTATTTGGTAGTAACTTAATTTTGTAGGAGTTGTTTTCGGTTTTTTCAAAATCTAACGCTACTATATTAGAGATTGTATCAAAAGCGGTTTTAAAATCCACTGTTACAGAATCTTTATCTATAATTGAAATTTTTGTTTCATCAATAGTCTCAATCGGTGTACTAGCAGAAATTTTATAAGTTTCACCGTAATTAAGGTTGCCAATTGTTACAGCATTTACTTTTAAAGTATCTTGTTCTTTAGATCTAATTTTTAAAGTAAAATCTTTTGTAACATTTCCTTTAGTCACATTAAAGATTAGAGAGTCTACTTCAAGTTTTGGCTTATACCAATAGTAAAGTGTATCAGCTTTTTCATCTTTTGTAATTGTGTAATCAAAATCTTCAGGAGTATCAGAAAGTATATTAATTTTCATTCCTTTGTAGTCGCCCTCGTATCCAAATGCAATTTTTTCGCCAGCAACCAAGCTAGGTCTAGTTGCATTAAAATCTAAATCTTCCTTAAATAATTTAATGTTGTAGATAGAATCGGTAGGTACATTTATAAAGCTTTTATGAAATCCAATTTTATCTATTTTTTGCTGAAACTTATAATCTTGATTACCATCTTTAAGTGCCAACAACATATATTGACCTGCTTTAATATTTTCTATAGTGAACGTTGTAAGACTATCTAAAGTATTTGTAACATATTTTGGCGCTTCTTTATAAATTATAGAGTCTGTAAAAGTAGAATCTACTTCATACAAAACAACCGAAACAAAATCGTCTGGTTGTTTTTCTAATGCATCAAAAATTTGACCTTTAACTGTTAATGAGTCAATATAATCTCCTGTTG
>JARRKS010000022.1:0-8698 GCA_037387865.1 Flavobacteriaceae bacterium | reverse complement strand
AACTGTAGGTGTAGAACGTATATTCCCAGTCAATATGCCAGCTTTGCAAAAAATCGAGATCAATAAAAGAGGTAAAGTACGTAGAGCTCGTATCTATTACTTCAGAGGTCTTACTGGTAAAAAAGCTAGGATTAAAGAAAGTAGAAGTTAATAAACATTTAATATCTCTTAAAAGCCTTGAAATATCAAGGCTTTTTTTATTAACAATTGTTAATAACCATAGTTTACAAATGGTTGATATCTAATAGGTTGAAAAATTTGCATATTTGAATTCTTGCCATATATGAGCAGAAGGATTTAACAACAACGCAAGTTGGTTTTATTTGAAAAAGTAAATTTGAGTTAGGTTCTAAAATAAAGCAACGTTCTTTATATATAATTGTTTTTTGAGGTTTAGAAGCAGCACGTGTAGGCGTGTGGAAGCAGAAAAATCATGATGCTGTAAGAAGAACTAGATGCGCAAGCAGAGAGTAAACTGGAACAGTTGAAAGTTTCCAAATGCAAGAGAAACGAAAGGAAATCTTGAAAAAGGAAGCAATGTTTAGGAACAAGTTTGACGTGAAAACGAAAAATGAGTGAACAAACATCAAGAAAAGCAATTAGACGGAAACGATTTGGTAGCATGTCAATTCATTTTGAAAGTTACAACACAAAACGTTTCTTGAAATAGTGAAAGCTTGAATTGAAAAGTTTAAGACGAAAGTGTTAAATGAAGTTGGTAGCAATACCAAATAGATCACGCGAGAGCTATTTCATAGAAAGCCATGTCAGAGTAGTTAAGTCTACAGTGATATGGCTTTTGTCTTTTAAAACACTCCCCTTTTTAAGTCATTATTTTCTAATATTCCAAACTTTAATTAGACTCATAACCTATTCATTTTTGTATATTTGCAATTCGAAAAACATAACATTTAGTATCTATCAGAAATTAAATCATTACATGTCACATAATTCTACTATAATATACACTAAAACTGACGAAGCGCCGGCTTTAGCTACTTATTCATTACTTCCAATTATTCAATCTTTTGTTTCAACTGGTAGCACTGAATTAGGTGAACTAGCAAAAAAACCTGAAGCCAATATTATAAAATTACCTAATATAAGTGCGTCAGTCCCACAATTAAAGGCTGCCATAAAAGAATTGCAGTCTTTAGGATATAATATACCAAGTTATCCTGATGAGCCATCTTCAGAGACTGAAAAAGAAGTAAAAGCTAGATATGATAAGGTAAAGGGTAGTGCTGTTAACCCAGTATTACGTGAAGGAAATTCAGATAGAAGGGCTCCAAAAGCTGTAAAGAACTATGCTAGAAAAAATCCACATTCTATGGGTGCATGGAGTAAAGACTCGAAAACCCACGTTGCTACAATGCAAGAAGGTGATTTTTTTCACAACGAAAAATCTGTAACTATAGACAAAGCTACTTCAGTAAATATTGAGCATACTGACAAAAATGGTAATGTAACAGTTCTAAAAAGTGGCATTGCACTGCAGGATGATGAAATAATTGATGCCACTGTAATGAGTAAAAAATCACTGATTAATTTCTTTACAGAACAAGTTGAAGACGCTAAATCTAAAAATGTACTTTTTTCTCTGCACATGAAAGGCACCATGATGAAAGTGTCTGATCCAATTATTTTCGGACATGCGGTAAAAATATTTTTTAAAGACGTTTTTGACAAACATGGTAAAGTGATTGATGATTTAGGAGTCAACGTAAATTCCGGATTGGGAAATCTTCTACAAAGAATAGAAGAATTACCTGAACATTTGTATAAAGAAATTCAAGCAGATATTAATGAAGTTTACCAAAATGGTCCAGCCATAGCAATGGTAAATTCAGATAAAGGTATTACTAATCTTCATGTACCAAGTGATGTTATTATTGATGCATCTATGCCCGCAATGATAAGAACTTCAGGAAAAATGTACAATTCCGAAGGAAAGCTTCAGGACACTAAAGCTGTTATTCCAGACAGTAGTTATGCGCCTGTTTATCAAGCAACTATAGATTTTTGTAAAGAACATGGTGCTTTTGACCCAACAACAATGGGTACAGTTCCTAATGTTGGTCTTATGGCGCAGAAAGCTGAAGAATATGGCTCACACGATAAAACTTTTGAAATTGAAAGTGATGGTGTTGTACGTATAGTAGATACCAAAGGAATTACGCTAATTGAACACAAGGTTGAAAAAGGTGATATCTGGAGAATGTGTCAAGTTAAAGATGCTCCAATCCAAGATTGGGTAAAACTAGCTGTTTCGAGAGCCAGAGCAACAGATACTCCTATTGTATTCTGGTTAGATGAAAACAGAGCTCACGATGTGGAGTTGATCAAAAAAGTAAAAGCTTATTTACCAAATCACGACACTACTGGTCTTGAAATCAAAATACTATCTCCTTTTAAAGCAACGCTTTACACACTTGAAAGAATCAAAGATGGAAAAGATACAATTTCAGTTACTGGTAATGTGTTAAGAG
The DNA here is from genome assembly GCA_037387865.1 of Flavobacteriaceae bacterium. Taxonomy (GTDB): domain Bacteria; phylum Bacteroidota; class Bacteroidia; order Flavobacteriales; family Flavobacteriaceae; genus Gilvirhabdus. The sequence continues at coordinate 6,209 of JARRKS010000022.1, read as the reverse complement.
ATTATTTAACAGATTTGTTCCCGATTTTAGAAGTTGGAACCAGTGCAAAAATGCTTTCCATTGTTCCATTGATGAATGGTGGTGGATTATTTGAAACTGGTGCTGGAGGTTCGGCTCCAAAGCATGTTCAGCAATTTTTAGAAGAAGGTCATTTACGTTGGGATTCTCTTGGAGAATTTTTAGCATTGGCTGTTTCTCTTGAACATTATGGTAATGTAAATAACAATTCAAAAGCATTGGTTCTATCTGAAACTCTAGATGATGCTACAGATAAGTTTTTGGAAAATAAAAAATCTCCATCAAGGTTAGTTGGTGAACTGGACAATAGAGGAAGTCACTTTTATTTATCACTTTATTGGGCTCAAGCATTGGCTCAACAAACTAAAGATGAAAATTTAAAATCAAAATTTCAAAAACTAGCAAAATCTTTAGAAGAAAATGAAACAGCGATTATTGATGAATTAAATGCAGCTCAAGGTTCTGCCGTTAATATTGGAGGTTATTACGAACCTAATGAAACTCTGGTTTCAAATGCAATGAGGCCGAGCAACACATTTAACCATATTATAAATTCAATTTAAAAAGAATGAGTTCCTCTAATGCAGCTTTTTTAATACTTTTATAGAAAATCATTGCTAAATGAAAAACCTTTTTTGGTTACTTTTCCTAATAACTTTTAGCCTTAATGCACAAGAAAAATTCACGATAAGTGGTACTATTACTGATGAAAAAAGTAATGAAACACTTATAGGCGTTAACATAATTTTTCCAGACTTAAAAACAGGAACTATTACAAATGAATATGGTTTTTATTCAATTACATTACCTGTAGGTGTATATAATATTCAAATTAGTTATTTAAGTTTTTTAACTATAGAACAAAGTGTTCAATTAAATGAAAATAAGACACTTAATTTTAAACTCCAAGAAAATATAGAGAGTTTAGACGAAATAGTTATTAATGCTGATATTGAAGAACTAAACATTAAAAATCCTCAAATGAGTGTTAATGCTTTGTCAATTAGCACGATTAAACAAATGCCTGTAGTGCTGGGTGAAGTTGATGTAATAAAATCTATAACGCTCTTACCTGGTGTAACCAACGCAGGTGAAAATTCGTCAGGTTTTAATGTTAGAGGCGGTGCGGTAGATCAAAATTTAATTCTTTTGGATGAAGCTACTATTTTTAATTCATCGCATTTATTTGGTTTATTTTCAGTTTTTAATCCAGATGCAATAAAAGATATTAAACTATATAAAGGAGGAATTCCAGCAAAATATGGTGGTCGCGTCTCGTCTGTTTTAGATATTTATCAAAAGGAAGGGAATAGTAATACCTTTAAAATGAATGGTGGTATTGGTTTAATATCTAGTCGATTGCTAGCTGAAGGACCAATAAAAAAAGAAAAAGGATCTTTTCTGTTTGGTGGTAGAAGTAGCTATGCCCATTTATTTTTACCCATTTTTGATATTGACAATGTGGCTTATTTTTACGACCTAAATACAAAATTAAGCTATAGATTAAATGAAAGAAATAACATTTATTTATCTGGTTACTTTGGTAGAGATATTTTTGAAATTGGTGATACTTTTGAAAACACCTATGGCAATTCGGTGTTAAATTTTAGGTGGAACCATCTATTCTCTGGTAAATTATTTTCTAATTTGTCATTAATTTATTCAGATTATGACTACGATTTGAAATTAAATTTTGTGGAATTTGATTGGACATCTGGGATTCGAAATTTCAATGTAAAATATGATCTTAAATATTATTTAAATGATAGGTTAAAATTAGAATTTGGCTTGAATAGTATTTACTATAAATTTAATCCTGGTGACATTAAACCAACTACAGAAAGTTCTGGTATAAATCCTTTCAAACTAACGGATAAATATGCTTTTGAAAATGCTTTGTATTTTGATATAGAACATAAACTTTCTGATAATCTTTCTGTTTATTATGGTTTGAGATTTAGTTCTTTTTTAAGATTAGGTCAAGACGAATTAAATGTCTACGATAATGATAATCCCATTGTCTTTAATGAAGACCTTCAAATTTATCAGAAAGCTGAACCCATTGATACTGAAAGTTTTAAACGAAGTGAAGTTATAAAAGATTTCTTCAATTTAGAGCCGAGATTATCATTGGCTTATCAATTAAACGAGACTAGTTCTATAAAAGCTAGTTATAATAGAATGAGTCAATATTTACATTTATTGTCTAATACAAGCTCTCCTACACCACTGGATGTCTGGGCTCCGAGCGGTAAATATATAAAACCACAGTTGCTGGATCAAATAGCATTAGGCTATTTCAAAAATATAAATGGGACATCTGCATTAGAGTTTGAAGGTTTTTATAAAACCATAAAAAATAGAATAGACTATGTTGACGGTGCTGATTTAATTGCAAATAATGCTATTGAACAGGTTATTCTAAATGGTAATGCAAGAGCTTATGGATTAGAATTTCTATTAAGAAAAAATGAAGGAGCTTTTCAAGGTTGGATCGCTTATACTCTATCGAAATCTGAACAACAAACTAAAGGTAGAACGCCTTTAGAAACAGGAATAAATAATGAGCAATGGTATAATACCGCCTACGATAAAACCCATGATCTTTCTATTACGGGTAATTATAATTTAAATGATAAATGGAGTTTTAGCAGTAATTTTCTTTTACAAACTGGGCAACCAACAACATATCCAAATGCACAATATGAATATTCTGGAATAAGTATACCAAGTTTTGACCTCCGTAACGCAAACAGATTACCTCTATATCATAGATTAGATATTTCGGCTAATTATACACCAACACCAAAAAAAGAAAGGCGGTGGAAAAACAATTGGGTTTTTGGTATTTATAATATTTATAACAGAAAGAATGCAACCTCTATTACTTTTAGAGAGAACCGAACAACTGGTAATAATGAAGCTATAAGGTTAGCGATTTTTGGTATTGTCCCTGCCATTTCATATAATTTTAAATTCTAAAGAGTGAAAAAGATAATATACATACTATCTATATTTTTGTGTTTTTCATGTGAAGACCAAATAGACGTTGACCTAAATAACACTGAACCGAGATTAGTTATTGAAGCCTCGATAAATTGGATAAAAGGGACATCAGGAAATCAACAGAGTATTAAGCTTTCACTTTCAGCACCATATTTTAACACTTCTGTACCACCTGCTAATAATGCAATAGTTGAAATAGCTGATAGTAGCAATAATACATTTATTTTCATAGAAGATAACAATACTGGTATTTATAAAAACACAACATTCATTCCAACCATTAATGAAATGTATACACTTAATATTATTTATGAAGGTGAAATATATACAGCCAAAGAAACTTTGAAATCTGTTAGCTCCATAGAATATGTTGAGCAAATAAATGATGGAGGGTTTTCAGGTGAAGAAACAGAACTTAAGGCTTATTTTACAGATCCTGAAGACGAAGAAAATTATTATTTCTTTGAGTTTATTAGTAATGTTAATGCCATTCCTTCTCTCGAAGTTTATGAAGACAGGTTTACTAACGGAAACCAAGTATTTGGCTTTTATACTGATGAAAATTTAGAAGCAGGTGATGAAGTGGTAATCAGAAATCATGGTGTATCAAAACAATTCTATGAATTCATGTTTATACTTTTACAACAAAATAGTGAAGATGGTGGAGGTCCTTTTGAAACGCAACCAGCCACTGTAAGAGGCAACTGCATAAACACAACAGACCCTGATAATTTCCCTTTTGGTTATTTCAGACTCTCTGAAGTTGACGAATTTGTTTATACAATAGAATAAAATTGAACGACACTTGTTGATTAAATATTCTTTTTTTGGAGTACATTTCTTCAAGAGTATTTTTTAATAACATATATAAATGTGTAATTTTATAATATGAGTTTTAACAAGACCACAGAACAAGATTCAAACTACAATCATTTAGAGAAAATGAGTGTTGAAGAACTTCTCATAAATATAAATGCTGAAGATAAAAGTGTTCCTTTTGCTGTAGAAAAATCTATTCCCCAAATTGAAAAACTTACCAAAGTAGTTGCTGAAAAATTAAGACATGGTGGCCGCTTGTTTTATATGGGTTCAGGGACGAGTGGTAGATTAGGTATCGTTGATGCATCTGAATGTCCTCCAACATTTGGAGTCCCTTATGATTTAGTAATTGGCATAATTGCTGGTGGAGATTCTGCAATTCGAAATGCAGTTGAATTTGCCGAAGATTCTTTAGAGCAAGGCTGGAAAGATTTAAAATCATATAACATTTCAGAAAAAGATGTTGTAATTGGTATAGCTGCTTCAGGCACAACTCCTTATGTTATTGGTGCTTTGGAAAAATGTAACAAGAACAATATTATTACTGGTTGTATAACTTGTAATATAAACAGCCCATTAGCAAAAATTGCTAAATATCCTATAGAAGTTGTTGTAGGTCCAGAATTTGTAACTGGAAGTTCTCGAATGAAGGCTGGAACGGCTCAAAAATTAGTACTTAATATGATATCAACGTCAGTCATGATTCAGCTTGGTCATGTTAGAGGTAATAAAATGGTTGATATGCAATTGAGCAATAATAAACTTGTTGATAGAGGAATAAAAATGATTATGAAAGAGTTGAAATTATCTGAAAAAGAAGCTGAAAACCTTCTTGATAAATATCGTAATGTACGTGAAGCAATAAATAATTATAAAATTGAAAACTAAAAGAACTGATAAAGACATTTTGTTAAAAGGATTAAAATTAATGGGGCTTTCTTTAATTTGCATGTTTCTTGGCCCAACCTTAATTTACATAGCCTTTAGCAATCAAGAAAAACCATTATACATACCAATACTAATTGTAGCTATAATAATTTGTTCTTTGGCTATCTTTTTAGGGTTTAAAGGAATAAAAACAATACTGGATAGTATGTTTAAAAGTAATATTTCTAATTAACCGTAGTCTCTTTTGGAGTCGTAGGATTATAACCAAAGTCTTCATCGTTTAATACAATTCCTAATTTTTCAAAAATATAATTAATTATTGCATAATGATGTATGGTGTGGCTATTAGCTTGAGCAAATAATGCGCCCAAAGTATATGTAATTTTAGTGGCACCCATTCCCAAATCGTCAATTACTTCAACAGTTTCATCCATAATCATATTAAATTTTTTTAGTCTACTAATAATATCATTAAGATAAGAAACTGCAATTTCACAATTAGATTCAACCATTTTATTTCTACTTCTAGCTGTTAAATCAATCTGCTTATTAGAATCCATTTTTAAAATACAATCATAAAAATCTAAAATATGTCTAATATGAGAACCTATACTTGAATGATAAGGAGGAATAGAAGTATTGCATAACACATCATTTGATAAACTCGATAATATTCTTTTAGACTTCTGAAGATTTTTTAGATTAGATTGAATGATATTATTCATGGAAACTAATTTAGTTAAATAAAAATGAATTTTAAAATTATTTGAAGCATTAGTCTAAAATATAGATTTACCTAACACCTACAAACAAAAAAACCCTTACCATTGTCTGGTAAGGGTTTTTGTAAATACCGATAGTATCATCGGCACAAAAAAGGCGGCGACCTACTCTCCCACAAGTAAGCAGTACCATTGGCGCTAACGGGCTTAACTTCTCTGTTCGGAATGGTAAGAGGTGAGCCCCGTCGCTATAACCACCTTAAATCTTTGGCTGTGCAATTAACACAACACTAATATTGTTGACATATTGAAAAAAGACCTTAAAGGTCTGTACATGAAAAATGATAAATAAATAATTGTAACTCTAAAAAAACAGGCGTACAATAAGCCTATGGGTTATTAGTACTACTCGGCTATGACATTACTGCCGTTACACCTGTAGCCTATCAACGTGGTCATCTCCCACGACCCTTTAAAGAAATCTCATCTTGTGGTGGGTTTCGCGCTTATATGCTTTCAGCGCTTATCCCTTCCAAACGTAGCTACCCAGCAATGCTCCTGGCGGAACAACTGGTACACCAGAGGTTTGTCCAACTCGGTCCTCTCGTACTAGAGTCAGATCCACTCAAATTTCTAACGCCCACTGTAGATAGAGACCGAACTGTCTCACGACGTTCTGAACCCAGCTCGCGTGCCACTTTAATGGGCGAACAGCCCAACCCTTGGGACCTTCTCCAGCCCCAGGATGTGACGAGC
>JARRKS010000021.1:0-8527 GCA_037387865.1 Flavobacteriaceae bacterium | reverse complement strand
CAGCCATATTGCTGTTTTCATATCTATATCTTGCTGCTTTACACAAACGAACACCATCTATTATAGAAGCATGATTTAGAGAATCTGAAATTATGGCATCTTCAGGACCTAATAATGGCTCAAAGAGACCTCCATTTGCATCAAATGCAGCTGCATATAATATAGTATCTTCAGTGCTATAAAAATCTGAAATCTTTTTTTCTAGAGTCTTGTGTATGTCTTGAGTACCACATATAAAACGGACTGAAGACATCCCAAATCCGTGTGTATCCAGAGTGTTTTTTGCTGCTTGTATGACTTCAGGATGAGAAGAAAGACCTAAATAGTTGTTGGCACAAAAATTTAAAACCGTTTCTCCAGTGCTTAATGTTATTTCTGCGCCTTGCGCAGAGGTGATGATGCGCTCTTCTTTATAAAGACCGCTTTCTTTTATGTTTTCTAGTTCTGATTGTAAATGCTGTTGAATATTTCCGTACATGATTTTTTTACAAAGTTAAAATTCTTTTATCTGAATTGTGTTATTAATATAAATTAGAATTTTCTTTAGAATATTATAGCCCATATCTTTTAGAACGTCTTCATAAGCATACAATTGTTGTCTGTGGTAATTACTTTCTTCACCTGTTTTGTAATCTATTATTGTTACTTCATTCTCTGAATTAAACACTAGCCTATCTGGTCTTAATGCGCTACCTTCTTTTGTGAGAATATCTCGTTCATTAAAAATAGTATTATTTGGTAAGAAATATTCTTTGAGCTTTGTGTGTTCTACAATTTTAAAGATTACTTCTTTCAATTCTTTCGCTTGAGCTTTGCTTATTATTGACGACATAATAACATCATTAATCACATAATTAATATCGTTTTTGGTTTTAATTTGTGACATTATATTGTGAATTAAATTTCCCTTTTCTATGGCATTTTGTTGTTCGGTATCCCACAAATATCCTGAATTTGTAACAATATTGATATTGTGACTTTCTTTTGCAGTAGTAATAAATTCATGATTTTGTATGACTTTTTCTTCCGAATTTCTTCTAATTCTATTTTTTTCAATTGAACCAAACTCGTAGATAGATTGCGATTCGTTCCATTCGTCAATACTTCGAAGGTAATTTATAAACATTCCTGAATATGTTTTAAATGTAGCTTCTTTTTCTTTTTTTGAAATGATGTATAATTGCTCAATGGGTCGAGTTAAGGCAACATAAAGCAAGTTTATATTATCCAACTCTAGTTTAGAGCGACGCTCATTATGTATAACACTTCCAGTTTCTCCAAAGTTTTCAAAATCGTTGTTAAAATTTAATAACCCGTAAGAAAAACCATTAAAGTCATCCTTTTCAAGAGGGAACCATTCTTTTGGGTCTTTTTCGGAATAGATATTTAAATCGGCATAAGGGAAAATAACAATTGGAAATTCTAATCCTTTTGCTTTATGAATCGTCATGATTTGAACAGCGTTTTGTTCATTAGGTGTAACAATGCTTAAGGATTCTTTTTTGACTTCAAAATAGTCTAAAAACTTTTCGATGCTTGAGAATTCCTTTTGTGAAAAATCTAAAACTGTATCCAAATAGAACTGAATGTATGCGTTAGATTTTCCGACAAGATTAAAAGATCGTATAATATCTTCAACCAAATCATATAGAGGCATCTGCAAAGCCCTAGCTTCATCAAAAAATATGTTTAATCTAGAGAGCGCTTTAAAGAAATCTTTAAATTTTAAATGTATTAAGCTTTCAAAAAAATCGTGTTTATTTTCTATGTTATGTTTTCTTGCTAAAAAATTTAGAAATTCACTCCTGATTTGTAAATCGTTTTGGTTAAGCAATAATTTTAAAACAACATTTACAAAAACAACTTCTGGAGAATTACTTATCAATAAAGTTTCTGAAGAAATAATAGGAATTCCATTTTCGTTTAAAAAATTTGCAATGGCCACACCTTCTTTCTTTTTCCTGACCAAAACACAAATATCTTTTAACTTGAAATTATTTTCCGTAGATTTTTTTATGGTATTGTAAACTTCTTGCGTGTAGATTTGATCCTTATCATCTCCACGATTAATATCTAAAAATCGAAGTGACACATAACCTTTTTCTTTTAAAATTATTTCTTGTTTGGCATTACCGTACAATTGTTGATAAGCGCTACTAGTAAAAACATTATTGGACAAATACTCAAAAAACTGATTGTTAAAACTTACAATCTCTTTAAGACTCCTGTAATTTGTTGGAAGGTTAATAATTTCTTTTTCGATTTGAAAAGGATTTTTGTCATTAAATAACCCAATAAACTGCTCTGCTTCGCCACCTCTCCAACGATAAATGGCTTGTTTAGCATCTCCTACAAGCATGGTCGTCCCAATTTCTGAAGAAAGAGAATTATCTATTAATGGAATTAAGTTTTCCCATTGAAGAATTGATGTATCTTGAAACTCGTCAATAAAATAATGACGAAACTTTTCTCCAAGACGCTCATAAATAAAAGGCGTTGGTTGATCTTTTATTTCACTACTTATTATACTATTAAATTCAGAAATAAGCATTTTGTTCTGTTCCTCTTTAATAGTATTTAATTCAATATTTATTTCGTTTAAAACAGAAAGAGGTGTTATGTTTTTGTATACCGCTTTTAAGAATTTAAACTCAAATATTTTAGATTTGAGATTGCGATATCTAGTATCTATTTCAGGTAAAATAGAATCAATTATTGATGCTAAATTAGCATCTAAAGCTTTGGTATAAATATTTTTGTTTTCAGAAATATTTGATTGTAATTGATTATCATACAATCTATCAAACTCGAGCCTTGAAGCCTTTATAAAATGATTGGGTAAAGTCTTTCTGGAAAAATCACTATGCTCTAAACCACATTCTTCAATAAGGGTCAAAACGCTTTCTGCAGTTTCTATAATCGATTGCTCTAAATGTTTGATTTGATCTTTTAGGTTGGCTTTGAGCGCATTAAAATCTTCAAGTGATTTATCTTTTAGAGTCTTAATAAACTTAATATCGTTTTCATTTACTAACAGTTTTGCTATGTTATTAAAATCGTAAGTAACATCCCAACTTTTATCATCATCAGCTTTTTCTAAAGCAAAATCTACAAGAACTTTAGTAAGCTCCTTATCGGTTCCCGCTTTGTTTATTAATCTGTTTATGGCTTCATTAAGAAGCAAGTCCTGATCAAGTTCCACTTCAAAATTTAAAGGCACTTTTAAATCATAAGCAAAAGTTTGAATGAGCTTATGCGTAAATCCATCAATAGTAGAAATATTAAAAGCCGAATAATTATATAATATAGAAGTTAAAACGGTTTGAGATTTTTTATTTAAATCTTTTGGACTTGTCTTAAGATCTTTCGCTATCATTTGAAACATATCATTAGGATTTTCTAAAATAGTTTCAGAAGAAAATTCTATTAATGTTTCAATAATTCGTTCTTTCAATTCACCAACAGCCTTATTGGTAAACGTAACTGCTAGAATGGTTTTAAATGTATCGTTGTTTTTAGATTGCAATAACAGCTTTAAATATTCTTTTACCAATGTATAAGTTTTGCCGCTTCCCGCAGAGGCATTATAAATAGTAAAAGAATTATTTTTTTGCATGTATTATATTTTTATACAATATAGAAACTATCGATGATTTCATAACTATATATTATTTTTAAATGCGCTGTTTAATACGTAAATTTGAGGTAAAATAAATATTAACATATAAATATAAATATTATGGCTTTTGAATTACCAAAATTAAAATATGCTTACGATGCGCTAGAACCACATATAGATGCTCGTACCATGGAGATACATCACACAAAACATCACAATGGTTACACTAATAATCTCAATAATGCAATTTCTGGAACAGAATTAGAAGGGAAGACAATAGAAAATATTTTGATTAATCTAGATATGAATAATGCAGCTGTTAGAAACAATGGTGGCGGCTTTTATAACCATTCATTGTTTTGGGAAGTTATGAACCCTGATGGTAAAGGGTATTTATCTGGAGAACTAAAAGATGCTATTTTGGCAGAATTTGGTACAGTTGATGCTTTTAAAGATGTATTCAGTAAGGCTGCGGCAACCAGATTTGGTTCAGGTTGGGCATGGCTTTGTGTTCATGAAGGAGGAAAGGTTGAGGTTTGCTCTACGCCAAATCAAGACAACACTTTAATGCCTGGTGTTGGCTGTGGTGGAACACCAATTTTAGGGTTAGATGTATGGGAGCATGCATATTATTTGAATTATCAAAACAGACGACCTGATTATATAAACGCATTTTTTAATTTAATTAACTGGAATGAAGTTGAGCGTCGTTATGCTGAAGCAAAATAAATTTTATTAATAGATTTTAAAAAAAGCAAACCAAATCGGTTTGCTTTTTTTATGAAATGAAAAAGGTGAACAAGATGTCCACCTTTTTGCCCCAAATCTACCATAAACTTAACCTACTTACGTTATGGTATTTGCGAATATATGAAGGTGAAAAGGTAAAGAAGAAATTTATTGGTTCAACTACTTAAATATTAGATTAAAAAGAATTTTCATGTAGTTTTCTTTAGATTTAAAATAAAAAAAGGCGAACGAGAGTTCACCTTTTTTTGCCCCAAATCTACCATGAACTTAACCTACTTATGTTATGGTAGCTTAAATGTAATTTTATTTTTCCTTACCCAATAAAGTTTTAGATTAAATGCATATTTTTAAGATAAAGTGTATATTTTAATGGATAAAGTGTAAAAATTTAGATAAATTGCATTAATAGGCTCTTTCATTATTTCCTTCATAAAAATTTATAAATGCTTTGTTTACAACACGATTTCCTCCAAGGGTTGGATAGTTGCCTGTAAAATACCAATCTCCTAAATTTTTTGGGCAAGCCATATTGAGGTTTTCTACGGACTGAAAAATGATTTTTACTTCTGCATTTACGGTTTCATCACTTAAGAGTTCTGAAATTTTATTTGATATTTCTTCATCCGTAAAAGGATTATATACTTCTTTTACAAAGTTCTTAACTTCCTTATCATCAAGATATACTTGTGCTTTACACCTTTTATATACGTCTTCTACAATATGATACTGATTGGTTTCTTTCAATAAAGCTAATGTTGCTTTAAACGCAATTAAACTTTCTAAATTAGCCATGTCAATCCCATAGCAATCTGGATATCTAATTTGAGGAGCAGAAGAGACTACAATAATCTTTTTAGGATGCAACCTATCCATCATTTTTATGATACTCTTCTTTAAAGTTGTTCCTCTAACAATGCTATCATCAATTATAACAAGATTATCTGAAGGTTTTATAACTCCATAAGTAATATCATAAACATGAGCTACAAGATCATCTCTGCTACTGTCTTCGGTAATAAAAGTTCGAAGTTTCACATCTTTAATTGCAATTTTTTCAATTCGCAATCTTTCCGATAAAATATCTGTAACTTTTTCTGATGAGAGACTTCTTTTCCCTCTTAAAATAGCTTTAGTTTTTTTAAGGTTTAAATATGCTTCAGCTGTTTCAATCATTCCGTAGAAAGAAGTTTCAGCTGTATTTGGGATATATGAAAACACTGTATTCTTGGTGTCATTATTAATTGCTTCAAGAACATTTGGCATGAGAAGTTTACCAAGCATTTTACGTTCTTGATAAATTTCGGCATCACTGCCTCTTGAAAAATAAATACGCTCAAAAGAACACGCCTTCCGTTCTAAAGGCTCTAATATTTTTTTAACCGAAGCCTCTCCAGATTTTTTTGTTATAAGAGCATGACCAGGTTTTAGCTCTATAACATTTTTAAAATCAACATTAAAAACAGTTTGTATTACAGGTCTTTCTGAAGCTACTACCACCACTTCATCATCTTTATAATAGTAAGCTGGTCTTATTCCCGCAGGATCCCTAAGAACAAATGAATCTCCATGACCTAAAAGTCCAGCCATTGCATAACCACCATCCCAATTTTTGGCAGCTTTTTTTAATATTTTAGCGACGTTTAATCTTTCAGCAATTAAAGGAGAACACTCATTCTTATTGTAGCCCTCATTTTTTAATTTCTTGTAAATTTTACTAACGGCATCATCAAGAAAATGCCCTATTTTTTCCATGATAGTAATAGTGTCAGTATATTCCTTTGGATGTTGTCCCAGCTCTACAAGATTATTAAATAATTCTTTAACATTGGTCATGTTAAAATTGCCCGCAACAATTAAGTTTCTGTGCATCCAATTATTTTGCCTTAAAAAAGGATGAACGCTTTCTACACTGTTTTTGCCAAATGTTCCGTACCGAACATGTCCCAATAATAATTCTCCGACGTATGGAATGTGTTTCTTTTGTAATGCAACGTCGTTAATATATTCTGGATGTGATGATAATTCTTTGGATATCCTCTCATTGATTTGTGAAAAAATATCCTGAATAGGTTGTTGTTGTACAGAACGAACTCTACTTATATAACGTTCTCCGGGATTTGTATTGAGTTTAATACTTGCAAAGCCAGCACCATCTTGTCCACGATTGTGTTGTTTTTCCATCATGAGGTACATCTTATTTACACCATAAAATGCTGTACCATATTTTTCTTTGTAATACTCTAATGGTTTAAGAAGCCTTATAAGAGCTATTCCGCACTCATGTTTTAAAGCGTCACTCATGTTTAATTTTCATTATAAATTTAAAACGCGTCAAATTTTTGACGCGTTAGTTTATGTTAATTCTATTTCAAACTGTGTTAAAGTTTTAAATTGTTGCAACCGTTTATGAATTTCATGACTTGTAAGATTTTCCATTCGCAAGGTTCCAAATTTTTCAACACAAAATGATGCAAGAGTAGAACCATATACAATTGCGTTTTTCATGTTTTCAAAAGAAAAATCTTCTGTTTTTGCCAAAAACCCTGAAAAGCCACCTGCAAAAGTATCTCCAGCTCCAGTAGGGTCAAACACTTCTTCTAATGGTAAGGCAGGCGCAAAAAACACATTATCATCATGAAAAAGCAAAGCCCCGTGCTCTCCTTTTTTTATCACAACATATTTTGGACCCATTTCATGAATCTTTCTTGCTGCCACAACCAGAGAATATTCACCTGTTAGTTGTCTGGCTTCCTCATCATTTATAGTAATTACATCTATTCTTTTTATAACTTCTAGTAAATCATCAAGGGCATTATCCATCCAAAAATTCATTGTATCTAAAACAACTAACTTTGGTTTTCTAGTCATCTGATCTAAAACACTGATTTGGGTTAAAGGATGCAAATTGCCAAGCATAACAACTTCAGAATTTTTATAGTTTTCTGGTACAATTGGTTTGAAATCTGCAAGAACATTAAGTTCTGTAATAAGAGTATCTCGCGTATTCATATCGTTATGATACTTGCCTTTCCAAAAAAAGGTTTTCCCATTATTTACAATTTCAATTCCAGAGACATCTATACCTTTATTTGATAATAAGTCTAAATATTTTTGAGGGAAATCACCTCCTACGATAGAAACAATTGAAGAATTAATATGAAATTGTGCAGCAGCCAAACCTATAAAAGTTGCAGCACCACCAAGAATTTTATCGGTTTTTCCGAAAGGAGTTTCAATAGCATCAAATGCTACTGTACCTACAATGACTAATTTACTCATAAAGAGGCTTGAAAATTCAGTGCAAACTTACGTAAAATTTCTACCTAATAAAAGTAATTAAACAACCTGTTATTTACTATTTACTTTCTTCCAAAATCTGCAGGAATTTCTCCCCAAGCTTTGGTTTCCCATTTAAATTCACCTATGTTATTGGTACCTTCCTCAAAAGGACCTTGTTTAAAAATTTCTTTTTTTGTTTTGGTGTCAACTCCGCGGTATTCCATTTTACCAGGATTACCACTAACAGCGGCATCAACGCATATAGAATCATAATTTGGTTGCCCGATTTTTTTAAGTTGAGCTTCCGATAATTCACTAATATACTTTTTTGATTTTCCTATATAATCCTTGTAATTACATTTTAAAGCTTTTTTAGCCGCTTCAAACGAGTTGAAAGATTTATATTGAGCACCTTTAAAATCTTTTATTTGGGCTTTACAATCATCCCAAGAATCAAAAACACCAGTATGATACCCTTTCCATACAGCATAGTATTTTTTCTTTTTACTCATTTGGAAACAAAACTGATTCTACAACCTTTGGAAAGTGTTCCATTTCTAAAGCATGTATTTTTCTAGCTATGTCATCTTCATTATCTAGTGTATCAATAAAACAATGAGTTTGAAAAATTATAGCACCGTCGTCATAAATTTCATTTACATAATGAACTGTTATGCCAGTTTTTAACTCTTTGTTTTTAAGTACAGCTGTATGAACATACTTGCCATACATACCTTTTCCACCATATTTTGGCAATAATGAAGGGTGAATATTAATTATCTTGTTTGGAAACTCTTTTAAAATATTTTTTGGAATTTTCCATAAAAACCCAGCAAGAACAATTAAATCTGGGCTTAAAGATTTTAAAAAATTCAATAT
>JARRKS010000020.1:0-7966 GCA_037387865.1 Flavobacteriaceae bacterium | reverse complement strand
ATCTTCTAAATCTATTCTCTTAACCGCTAATTTGAAGCTGTTTTTTAACAGCAAGGATTTTGAAGGTTCATTATCTTTATGAGTATATGCTTCAATTTTTTGAAAGCCGAGTGTTTTGAAACCGAATTCAAGAATAGTTTTCATAGCCTCGTTCATAATCCCTGAACCTTGAAATTTTGGCATTAAATCATAACCAACTTCGGCTGTTTTTAAGTCTTTAGAAAAGTTCCAAAGGCTTATGCTACCAATCATTTCAATGCTTTCCTTTAATGTTATGCACCAATACAGCGATTCATTGTTTTTTGTAGCAGTAGAAATTTTATCAATAAATGCTAGTGCTTCTGATTTATTTGTTGCTTGAGGTCGTTTTACAAATTGATTAACTATTGCATCTGAACGTAAATACACTATTTCTTTCCAGTCTGTAGGTTGCAATTGTCTTAAAAGAAGTCTTTGTGTTTGCAATTCTGGAAAGGGTGTGAAGTTCATACTTTCTTAATTCAAAGATTTCTTTTGAGTAGCCAACCATTGATCTACTCGCTTTTCAAGTGAATTTAATGGCATACTTCCATTTTGCAATACAAGATCATGAAATGCTTTTAAACTGAACGCTCCTCCTAATTGAGACTCACACTTTGAACGAAGCTCCTTAATTTTAAGTTCTCCTATTTTATAGGATAATGCTTGCCCAGGTCTCACCATATAGCGTTCTATAGCTACAGTGGCATTGGCTTCAGTTACCGGCATATTTTTCATTGAATATGCAATGGCTTGCTCCCTTGTCCAGCCCATTGCATGTATGCCAGTATCGACCACCAAACGCACTGCTCTTAACATTTCGTCTTCCAATCTCCCTAAATAATGATATGGGTTGGTATACAGACCAAGTTCTTTACCTAAACTCTCGCAATACAATCCCCAACCTTCAGAAAAAGCGCCAAACCCACTGACCTTTCTATACATTGGAATGGATTGCTCTTCCTGTTCTAATGCGATTTGAAAATGATGCCCTGGAATGGCTTCATGTAGAAATAGTGATTCCATACTTATAGCATTGTATTGTTTTGGATCTGGGATTGCATCATAGAAGATACCAGGTCTGGTACCATCTAATGATGGTGAATCATAGTTTGCTGTGGCCGCTCTTGCTAAAGCTGGATCTACAGGTCGAATTTCGAAAGGTGCTTTAGGCTTTATCCCAAAATAAGAATCTACATAAGGTTTTATAGTTTCTAAAGTCTGGTAATGTCTGGCTATAACTTCATCAATTGTTTTGAATGGATAAAATTGCTCATCGGTCTTTACAAAATTGAAAAACGATTGCAAATCACCTTCAAAATCCAGTTAAAACTCGTATAGAATCCATTTCAGAACGTATCCGACCCACTTCCTGAAGTCCTATTTGGTGAATCTCATCTGGAGTTAAATTAGTAGTTGTCCAATATTTTACTAAATATTCATATTGTTCTTTTCCTCCTGGAATTGCATAAAGTCCGTCTTCTTCTCTGGCATGTTTCAAATACTCTTCCTCAAGAAACTTTTTCATTTCCGTAAAAATCGGAATTAAATCAGATTCTATATAACTATTGTATTTTGTTACAATATCAAGACTGTCTTCTGAACTGATATTATCTGGAATTCTAGAAAGAGAAAAATAAAATGGGTTTTGTTTAGGATTGTTAGTCACCCAATTATCAAATTGAGGTATCATTTTTACAACAATCTTTTTGGGAAGCGTTGTCTTATTTTCTATGGCCATTTCCATTCTTGACTGTGCAGAAACCAACCATTGTTTAAAGTCTTTAAGCTTATTAAAAAAATTGTCATAATCTTTTTTAGAATTGAATGGCTGTGCACCATCCCCTTTTGCCAGTTTTATAAATTCGTGATGTGTACTTCTATGGTATTGATGTATTGGATGGTTTAAAGACATTGTCCCTGGTTGGATGCCAAGTTTTAAGCCTTCTAGATTATTCTCCAGTAAATAATTTAAAATCTCAATTTCATTTTGATCTTTTTCTGATATGTTTCCTTGACTGACAGTTTGTAATGTATCTTTCCATTTCTCAAAAAACGCTTTCTTTTTGTCTAAATAACCATCGTCTAAATTATTAGCCCATTTATCATTATATCCGTCAATTCCCAAATACGTTGCACTATTGGGGTTGAACGTTAGATATTCATTAAAATATGTTTCAAATAAAGCACTCACATCAACTGGTTCTTTATCAGTTGACTTTTTTGTATCTGAATTACATCCTAGAATAAGCAAACAAATTCCTAAAAGAAAAACATCTTTTCGCATAAATAAAATTTAAAAAAATTAATGTATTAAGCCAGCTTCAACGCAATCTTCATCATATCGTTATACGATTGCTCTCTGTCTTGGGAACTGGAAGCTTCTCCAGTAATGATATTATCACTGACGGTAAGAATCGATAAGGCCTTTCGACCAAAACGTTTGGCCAATGTGAATAAGATCTGGGTTTCCATTTCAACGCCTAAAACGCCATGTTGTATCCATTTATCCCAACGATTTGGCGTATCATCATAAAACGTATTGGTACTAAAAACAGAACCTTGATATGTGTTTATATCAAACTTTTTGGCTGTATTGTATGCTTTGATCAATAAGTCAAAATCTGCTGTTGCTGCATAATGCATACCTTCAAAATAATGACTATTGGCATCCGCATCTCCTGATGCACTCATGGCCAAAATAACCTGTCCTAAATTCATATTTTTTTGAATGGTACCACAAGTACCAACTCGAATTAGTTGTTTACAATCGTAGGTATTGATAAGTTCATTAACATAAATACCAATGCTTCCCATACCCATTCCTGTACCTTGAATGGAAACACGCTGACCGTTATAATACCCTGTAAAACCTAGCATGTTTCTTACATTATTATAACAAACGGCATCGTCTAAAAATGTCTCTGAAACATGTTTGGCACGTAATGGGTCTCCTGGTAATAATACTGTTTCAGCTATCTCACCAACTTTTGCTTCTATATGGATACTACTCATATTCTATAATTAATCTGTTATTAAGCTCCGTAAGGAATCCAAATGTTTTTTATCTGACTTGCATGACGTAGAAACTCTTCGCCTTCTCCTTGAGCCTTGTCCATCCAATCACGATATTTACCATGATTTCCCCAAGTACGTTTCATATTGTCGGCAGATAGATATTCTATGTCTTTAAATCCTGCTTTGTCTCCAAAATACCAAATGCCATCAACATCATCATGCTTTGCCAAAACTTGAGCCAGTTCATCTTTTTTACCAGTAACAATATTAACCGTCCCCGCAGGTACATCTGAAGTTTCAAGGATTTGATAAAAATCTGTAGCAGATAATGGTGCCGTTTCTGAAGGAACAACAATCACATTATTTCCCATTGTTATAGCAGGAATCACTGTTGAAATGAAACCTAATAATGGTGATTCATCTGGGCAAATAATACCCATAACACCTATAGCTTCTGGCATGGCTAATGTAACATTACGTTTTACAGTATGATGCACCAAACCATCATATTTGTCTGCTTGGGCAGCATAGGTATAGATACGCTCGATAGATTCTTCAACTTCTTTAGTTGCATCTGTTTTACTACAACTGGTCAATTGTACAATTCTATTGGCAAATTCTACTTTTCTTATTGCAAGATTTTCAGCAATATAATACAATACTTGTGCTCTGGCATGACCTGTCATACTTTCCCATGCGGTATTGGCGTGAGCAGCTTCAACTGCGTTTCTGATATCTTTTCTGTTTCCTGTTGAAACTTCTCCTACATATTCTCCATTAGTACTTTTAATTACTGTACTATAACCACCATCTGGTCTTGCTTGCTTACCACCAATGTACATTTTGGTCGTTCTGTCTATACCTTCTAAATGGTGTCCGTTACTTGAAGGTGCTTTTAAAGCTTTTGGTTTTTTTATAATTGGTTTGTCTGAAAACTTATCATGGATTCGAGGTTTCATATATTCATACAGACCTTCCTTGCCTCCTTCTCTACCAAAACCTGATTCTCTGTAACCACCAAAACCTGCGGCAGCATCGAATACATTAGTACAGTTTATCCATGCTACACCTGCTTTAATTTGAGGTGCAATATCTAATGCCAGATTGATATTTTCCGTCCAAATACTACTTGCTAATCCATAACGTGTGTTGTTTGCCAATTTCACAGCTTCTTTGTGGGTTCTGAAACTCATGGCAACTAATACAGGTCCGAATATTTCAACTTGTGCAATTGTCGATGATGGACTTACATCAGTAAACATGGTTGGAGGATAAAAATAACCATCTTTAGGGCAAGCCCATGATGGCTGCCATAACTTGCTACCTTCATCAACACCTTGCTGAACTAACTCTTCAATGGTTTTAAGCTGTATTGGCGCTACAATTGCTCCTATATCGATGCTTTTATCTAATGAATTTCCTATTCGTAAACTTTCCATTCGTTTACGAATCTTTTTATATAATTTTTCAGCAATACTTTCTTGAACTAATAACCTTGATCCTGCACAGCACACTTGACCTTGATTGAACCAAATGGCATCAACTACACCTTCTACAACGCTGTCAAGGTCAGCATCTTCAAAAACAATGAATGGTGATTTTCCTCCTAACTCCAATGATAATTTTTTACCTGATCCTGCGGTTGCTCGTCTAATAATTTTTCCCACTTCGGTTGAACCTGTAAACGCAATCTTGTTAACATCCTTATGATCTACCAATGCTGCTCCTGTTGTGCCATGTCCTGTTACTATATTAACAACACCTTTAGGCAAACCTATTTGTTTACAAATATCTGCAAAAAGTAAGGCTGTTAAAGAAGTAAATTCAGCTGGTTTTAAGACCAAAGTGTTACCCATTGCTAACGCAGGGGCAATCTTCCAGGCTAGCATCAATAATGGGAAGTTCCAAGGAATGATCTGGCCAATAACCCCTATTTCTTTATACTCTTTTAATTCAGTGTCTCTTAATTGGGCCCAACCTGCATGATGGTAAAAATGTCTAGCCACCAATGGAATATCTATATCTCTTGTTTCACGAATAGGTTTACCATTATCCATAGATTCTAAAACCGCAAACAAGCGTGAATGCTTTTGTATTTGCCTTGCAATGGCGTATAAGTAGCGTGCTCTTTGGTGTGCCCCAATTTTTACCCATTCAGGCAATGCCTCTTTTGCTGCTTTAACAGCAAGGTCGACATCCTTTTCATTAGCTTCAGAAACTTCTGCAAGTTTTGCTTTGGTTGAAGGGTTAATGCTTTCAAAATATTCTTTTGAAGTTGGTGCTTTCCATTCACCATTTATAAATAGTTGAAATGTATTTTTATGTGATTTTAAATAGTCTATGGCGACATCAGCACTTTCTGGTGCTGGACCATATTCCATTGTTTCAAAAATATCTTTAATTTTCATTTTGTATAAAAAGTTTATGCCATTGGGTGTCTATATGATGCTGAATAACGCCCTGTAACATAATGTTCTAGTTGACGTTCTATATCTCCTAATAAACTGCTAGCACCAAATCTGAACAATTCTGGATTAAGCCAATCATTTCCTAATTCTTCTTTAATTAAAACTAACCAATTTAATGCGTCTTTAGCTTTACTAATTCCTCCAGCCGGTTTAAATCCAACTTTATCTCCTGTCAATTCATAATAATCTCTTAAAGCTCTAATCATAACCAAACTGACTGGAATAGTAGCGTTTACTGGTTCTTTACCAGTGCTGGTTTTAATAAAGTCTGAACCAGCCATCATACTTACCCAGCTTGCTTTGGCAACTTTGGTATATGTTGGAATTTCTCCGGTGGCCAGAATAGTTTTCATATGTGCTTCTCCGCATGCTCTTCTGCAAGCAGCAACCTCATCATAAAGACCTTTCCAATCAGAATTTAGAACCAACCTCCTACTTATAACGATATCTATTTCTTTGGCACCAGCAGCCACAGAAAGTTCAATTTGCCTCAATTTTTCCTTTAACGGAATATTACCAGCTGGAAATCCTGTTGATACTGCAGCAATAGGAATATTGCTTTTTCCTAATGCACTAACCGCATCTTTTATTAGATTGTGATATACACAAACGGCACCTACATGAATATTGGCATCCTGCATACCCATAGCTTCCAACAAGTCTTGACGTACTGGAGCTTTGGCTTTAGCGCAAAGTCTATAAACATTACTTCTGGTATCATCTCCTGCTAAAGTTGTTAAATCTATGCATGTAATTGCTTTAAGAAGCCAAGCTGCTTGCCATTCTTTTTTTACTGAACGACGACCACTTAATGTTGCAGCTCTTCTTTCAACTGCACTTCTATTAATATTGATGTCTTTAAAAAGTGTAGCATCAAATGGGATACCGTCATTACGTTGGTGCATAATGCTATGATTATTGGTTTGTATATGGTTCACTTTTAATTTAGAATTTGCCATACAGTTTGATTTTTGTGTTAAAATAAACGTTCAAAAATACGAATTTCCGAGATGATTAGGTAATTGTTTTAAGTATTAATGGTTTTGGTTTTGGTTTGTCTTGACCAATTTTATAGGCTAAATCCATAAACTCAATTGCTTTTACAAAGTTGGTTTGATCATTAGAATATAAAATCGCGAGTGTTTCCTCTTTCTCAACAAAATCTCCAATCTTCTTTTTTAAAACTATGCCAGCTCCGTAATCGATAATGCTATTTTTAGTTTCTCTACCTGCACCAAGTTTCATAGATGCCAAACCAATATCTTGTGCATTCAATTCTGTAATAAACCCTCCTGATTTACTTTTGTATTCTTTAGAATATTGAGCATCAGGTAATAAATCTGGTTGTTTAACCATCGTAGTGTCTCCACCTTGAGCCTGAATAAATTCTTTGAATTTATTAAAAGCTGTTCCAGAAGAAATTAATTTTTTCAATTTTTCAATTCCTTCTGCTTTATTAGAAACAATATTGCCTAACATGAGCATTTCGCTTCCTAACTCGAAACAAAGTTGTGTAAGGTCTTCTGGTCCATTACCATGTAAGGTTTCTATAGCTTCTTTTACTTCCAGAGCGTTGCCAATAGTATAACCTAAAGGTTCGCTCATTTCTGTAATGACTACTGTAACTTTTTTGTTCATTCTAGAACCAATGTCCCTCATGATCTTTGCTAGTTCTTCAGCTTCTTCAAGAGTCTTCATGAAAGCTCCGTAACCAACTTTAATATCGATAACAATAGCATCCGCACCACAAGCCAGTTTTTTACTCATTATACTAGAGGCTATTAAGGATACATTTTCAACAGTTCCAGTTACATCTCGAAGCGCATACAATTTTTTATCGGCTGGAACAAGATTGGCGTTTTGACCACAAACAGCAATACCATGCTTTCTAACTTGATTAATAAAATCTTTGCGAGACATATCTACGGACAGGCCTTTGATAGATTCCAATTTATCTAATGTGCCGCCAGTATGCCCAAGACCTCTACCAGACATTTTTGCCACAGGAACACCTGCAGCAGCAACCAAAGGCACTAATACCAAAGTGGTTTTATCTCCAACGCCACCTGTACTATGCTTATCAACTTTAATTCCTGGAATTTCAGTTAAATCGATTAGTTCCCCAGAACGCATCATAACATCCGTAAGGTTGGCCGTTTCCTCTTGGTTTAATCCTTTAAAATAAATGGCCATTAAAAGTGCTGAAATCTGATAATCAGGAATTTCTCCAGAGATAAATCCTTGAATAATCGTTTCATATTCTTCAAGAGCTAAAGCTTCGCCATTGCGTTTTTTTATTATTGATTCAACCATAAATATTTTTAATAGCTAATATTATAAATGTAAGGAAATTAATTAATAATAGGCGATCAGGATTGTTATTTTCATCAACGTCGCGGTTATTGGGATGATAGGGATTGCCATCGATCTTTACCAGCACACCATCCACCACTTTAGCGCGC
>JARRKS010000019.1:0-11275 GCA_037387865.1 Flavobacteriaceae bacterium | reverse complement strand
TGAATTTGCTTGGACAGCTGCAGAATGTACAACACAAGATTTTCAAGATCCACAATCAGAATCAGAACGTTTTGTCATTTTTAATCTTTTAACTCCACAAAACGATTTGCTTAAACAGCATCTAGAATTATGGGAAGATTTGTGGCAAGGTGATATTATTATTGAAGGCGATTTACAATCACAACAAGATATTAGGTTAGGATTGTACCATTTATATGCTTTTGGGAGAGGTGATTCAGATTTGAGTATTGCACCAATGGGATTGTCATCACAAAATTATAATGGTCATATTTTTTGGGATACAGAATTGTGGATGTATCCACCTTTATTATTGCTAAATCAAGATATTGCGAGATCATTGGTGAATTATCGCTCAAACCGATTGGAAAAAGCAAAACAAAAAGCCATCAACTTTGGATATAAAGGAGCTATGTTTCCTTGGGAAAGTGACGACACTGGAGAAGAAGCTACACCGGCTTGGGCATTAACCGGAACTTTTGAACATCACATTACTGCAGATGTTGCCATTGCATTTTGGAATTATTACAGAGTAACTAAAGACAAAGCTTGGTTGAAAGAACGTGGTTATCCTATGCTAAAGGAAGTAGCCAACTATTGGGTAAGTCGTTCAATTAAGAATTCTGATGGGTCATATTCTATTAAAAATGTAGTTGGTGCCAACGAATTTGCGCCAAATGTAGACGATAATGCTTTTACAAATGGTTCAGCAATTACAGCATTAAGATATGCAATCTTGGCATCAGATGAATTGAGAGTTTCGGCCAACGAATCCTGGAAAGAAGTTGCAAATAATATTAAAATTCACAGGTTTCCTGATGGAACCACAATGGAACATAGTAAATATAATGGAGATATAATAAAACAAGCTGATGTTAATTTGTTGACATTTCCGTTAGATATTGTGAAAGATGAAGCCACTATTTTGAAAGATTTAAAATACTATGAACCAAAATTGGCAGAAGAAGGTCCTGCAATGGGAAAATCTGTTTTTGCAGTAATATATGCAAGACTTGGTGATGTAGATAATGCATTTCGTTTGTTTAGGGAAAGTTACGAACCTAATAAGCGACCACCATTTGGAGCTCTTTCTGAAACGGCAACTGCCGACGACCCATATTTTGCAACAGGTGCAGGTGGTATGTTACAAACCGTTTTATTTGGGTTTGGTGGTTTGCATCTAACTGATGAAGGCATTATACAAAAGAATCCAATTCTTCCAAAAGAATGGAAATCATTAACAATAAAAGGAGTTGGCTTGGAAAATAAAACATACTCTGTTAAGAATAATACCAACTAAAAACATGAAAAATATTATTAAATGTTTATTAATTCTAGCGATGTTATATAGCTGTAAAGATAATAAACAACCAGAGACTTTAGTAAAAAATGATTTTCAAAAGAACTGGTGGAAAGAAGGTGTTCTATATCAAATTTATCCCTGGATGGTATGCATGAACGAGGTATTAAATTTGTTTTAGACGTGGTTGTAAATCACAGTAGTGACCAACATAAATGGTTTCAATCGGCTCGAAGTTCAAGAGATAGTCAATTTCGTGACTATTATCATTGGTGGCCAGCAGAAAAAGGAGAGCCTCCTTTCAGACATAGCCTTTTTGATCCAGAAGGAGGCTGGGATTATGTTGAAGAGACTGATTCCTATTATCTACACACCTTTGCTGAAGCACAGCCAGATTTAAACTGGGAAAATCCAAAACTTCGTCAGGAAGTGTATGATATTATGAAATTTTGGGCAGAAAAAGGAGTAGATGGATTTAGAATGGATGCATTTCAGTTCGCTAGTAAAGACACAACTTATCCAGAGTTTCCGGATGGTCATGAAAAGGATTTTATCAAGTGGTATGGTATGCGTCCACAACTTCATGAATATTTGAAGGAAATGTACAAAGAGGTTATAGAGCCCTATGATGTTTTTGCAGTGGCAGAAGGTGCAGGAAGTACGTTTAAAGATGCACACGATTTGGTTGATGCCGATCGAAATGAACTACAGACAGCATATCATTTTGAATATGTTGACATGTCCAGAACGACAGAAGGTTATGAACTTTCAGACTTTAAAGAAGTGTTTACACGTTGGGATAAAGAGTTTTCTGAAGAGGGCTGGTTGGCTATTTTTCTATCTAATCATGATAACTCAAGGCTGGTTAATCGATTTGGGAATCCTAATCCAGAATTTAGAACAGTATCTACACAAATGCTGAATACATTTCTTTTAAGTATGAGAGGTACACCTTATACTTATTATGGAGATGAATTAGGAATGACAAACATAGATATGCCAACCATTGAAGAATATGTTGATGTGGCTGCCATTGGAGATTATGAAACTGCAAGATCAAAAGGTCAAGATTTGGATGAGTTTATGAAGCAACTTAACTATTATTCAAGAGAAAATGGGAGAACACCAATGCAATGGGATGATTCACAGAATGCTGGTTTTACAAATGGGACACCTTGGAAGAATGTTAACGATAACTATAAGGAAATCAATGTTGCGTTGCAGGATAAAAACCCTAATAGTGTTTTGAATCACTTTAGAAAAATGGTAAAACTTCGTAAAGAAAATGAAGTATTAGTTTATGGCGATTATCAAATTATTCAACAAGAACATCCAGATATCTATGCTTACAGCAGAATTTTGGATGATGAAAAAATGCTAGTTCTTTTAAATTTCACAGATCACAATTCAAGCATTATAATGTCCGAAAAATATAATATTAGCCAAACGCTTATCAATAATTATAAAACATTAATCATTAATGATAATTCAATTACATTAGAACCATATCAAGCAGTAATTGTGTCATTAAATGAATAGATAAAATAATCACAATGAAAAAAACGAGTATATATTTTAGTTTAATATTTTTTTGCATTTTGCTCTTTACATCTTGTGAAAAGGCAGATTCATCATATAATATAAGTTCACCTGATAATAATATATCAGTTAAGTTTAATCTCTCAACTACAGGACAACCAATGTATTTGGTAACTTATAAAGACCAAATAGTTATAGATTCCTCATTTATGAGTTTCGATTTTAAGGATTTGCCTTCATTAAAGGATAATTTTGAAATTGTAAATGCTACCACTGGAACTGCTGATGAAACATGGAGTATGCCTTGGGGCGAACAACTTGAAGTAAGAAATAACTATAAAGAATTGATTGTTAGTTTAGAAGAACAATCAGAAGCAAAAAGACTTTTAAACATTCATTTTAAAGTCTATAATGATGGCGTTGGATTTCGATATGAATAACTAAATTCTCTGAAATTGATGCGCTGTCAAAACAAAATCATTCTAATTTATCAGCCACTTATATACCAGAAAATGCCGTAAATACTCCAGTAACTATGAAAACTGACAAAGGCTTATATTTAAGTTTTCATGAAGCAGATTTGACTAATTATGCAGGAATGACATTAAAAGTTGATAATGAAAATTTGAATTTAGTTAGCGAATTGGTTGGTTCAGACAGATTAGGAGGAAAAGCTAAAGTAACCTTGCCATTTAATACACCATGGCGAACTATTCAAATAGCTGAAAAAGCAGGAGATCTAATAGAATCTAAAATGATACTGAATCTTAATGACCCTAATGTAATTGGAGATGTAGATTATTTTACGCCAATGAAATATGTAGGGATTTGGTGGGAAATGCATATTGGAAAATCAACTTGGGATCTTGAAGGTAGTCAGGATATGAATACCTTTACAACGGGAAAGGTAGGAACATCAAGACATGGAGCAACTACAGAAAATGCCAAAAAATACATTGATTTTGCTTCGGCTAATGGCATAAAAGGTTTGTTGGTAGAAGGATGGAACACAGGTTGGGACCAATGGATAAATACTGATGACAGAGAAGGCGTTTTTGATTTTATGACACCTTATGCTGATTATGATTTTGAGGAAGTTATGCAATATGCTAAAGATCATGATGTAGAAGTTATTATGCATCATGAAACATCTGCAGCTCCTAGAACTTATGAAAAGCAAATGGATGTTGCCTACGATTTTATGAAAGCAAATGATATCAATTCAGTTAAAACAGGTTATGTAGGTAAAATAATTCCAAAAGGAGAGTATCATCATGGGCAATGGATGGTAAATCATTATCATAAGGTTTTAGAAGAAGCTGCTAAAAAGAAAATTGCCGTTAATGCCCACGAACCCATCAAGGCTACAGGAAAACGTAGAACCTACCCAAACGCCATTGCTCGTGAAGGATTGAGAGGCCAAGAGTTCAATGCTTGGGCAAGTGATGGAGGAAATCCTCCAGAGCATTTACCAATTGTAGCATTTACAAGAATGCTTTCTGGACCAATAGATTTTACTCCAGGAGTTTTCAACATTAAATTCGACGAATATAAACCAAACAATCAAGTTAATACAACATTGGCACATCAACTGGCATTATATGTTGTTATTTACAGTCCAATTCAAATGGCTTGTGATTTACCAGAACATTATATGATGGATGGTAAAGTGCATCCTGCATTCCAGTTTATTACAGATGTTGGTGTAGACTGGCAGCAAACAAAAGTTTTAGATGGTGAAGTTGGAGATTTTGTCACTATTGCCCGCCAAGAAAGAGAAACTGGAAATTGGTTTGTTGGAGGAATCACTGATGAAAATTCAAGAACTCAAAAACTAACTTTTGATTTTCTTGAAGAAGGAAAAACATACAATGCAACTATTTATAAAGACGGACCGAATGCACATTGGAATGATAATCCGCAGGATTATACTATAGAAAATATTCAGATTGATAAAAACTCGACTATTGATATACAATTAGCTCCAGGTGGAGGATTTGCGATTAGTATTATGTAAATTAGTATAAGTCTAACTTTTAATTTTAACTACGTAACTAAACTAAATTAGATATGAAACTTACTAAACCAAGATTATCCTTTTGGCAAATTTGGAATATGAATGTTGGGTTTTTCGGAATCCAATTTAGTTTTGGATTACAGCAGTCTGCCGTTAATCCAATTTTTGAATTTCTGGGTGCTCATCATGATGAATTACCGTTGTTAAATTTGGCTGGTCCTGTAACTGGGTTGTTAATTCAACCTATTATTGGTGCTATTTCTGATAAAACGTGGTCTCCTAAATTTGGAAGAAGAAAACCTTTTTTCCTTATAGGAGCCATATTGGCTAGTTTGTGTTTGTTTGCATTCCCTTATAGCCCTAGCTTATGGTTTGCTGTAGGATTACTTTGGATTTTGGATGCTGGTAATAATACTGCAATGGAGCCTTATCGGGCTTTTGTTGGTGACAAGCTTCCCGATAGTCAATTGACGTTTGGTTATCAAATGCAAAGCTTATTTGTTGGAGCAGGTATTACAATAGCAAATTTCTCATTGTTCATTTTTCAAAAATGGTTTAGTGACGCTTCGGGTGTTGAGGCAGCAAATACAATACCTACATGGGTGTATTACTCCTTCTTTATTGGTGCATTTGCTTCAATCGCTACCGTAATGTGGTCTGTTTTAAAAACACCTGAAATACCGCCATCTGAAGAAGAATTACAAGAAATCAAAGCATTTAATGAAGGTAAGCCACATCCACTTATTCAAGTAATTAGTGCATTATTTGTGGTATTATCTATTCCAATAGTATTAGGTTTTGGAATTGCTTATTTGTTCCCCTACCTCTTTGAAAATTATAATTTATTGGCAGTTGTTGTATTGGTGATTGCCTTTGTTTGGTTGTTTTTCTTGTATCGATTAATTAAAAACAATCCAGATAATACTTCAATTAAAAAGTTCGGGGATTTATTAATGCCGCTAATGGAGGCCGCGGAGGCTATAAAAGATATGCCGGTTTTTATGTGGAAACTCTCGGGAGTTTATTTTTTTCAATGGTATGCACTTTTTGTGTATTGGCAATTTATATCACCAATGTTAAAGGCTTCAATACCCGGAATTACAGCTGATGAGGCTTTAGCACAAGTAGGTTTAATGAATGGAACTTACAATTTCGTTACTATGATCGTGGCTTTGGCATTGGTGCCTTTTGCAAAAAAATATGGCTCTAAAAAAGTTTATGTAATTAGCTTGTTTTTCACAGGCATAGCTATGTTGAGTATGCCTTATATAAAAAATCAATTCGCTCTTTTACTACCAATGATTTTGTTTGGAATAGGTTGGGCAGCTATGATGGGAATTCCTTATGCAATGGTATCTAAAATAATTCCAGCTGAAAGACGTGGTGTTTATATGGGCATTGTAAATATGATGATTGTAATACCAATGTTGATTCAAACAGTAAGTTTTGGACCTATTGTAAAATATGCATTAAATGATAGTGCCATAAATGCTATTATTCTTGGTGGTGTGTTTTTTGTGATTGCTGGACTATTGGCATTACGCTTAAAAGAACCAATGAATACTGAAGATGATAGTGAGGTAATATTAGCCGGTGGAGGACATTAGTTTTAAATTTTTTGATATGAAAAATATAGGTATTAAAATTTCAATTTATCTTAACTATTTTGTCTTTGCCATTTTATTAAACAGTGTAGGTATAGTCATTGAAAAATCTATTGATGTATATAGAGTATCAGAATCTCAAGCCTCCGTTTTAGAAGCTTTTAAGGATTTGCCAATTGCTTTTGTTTCTTTTTTGGTGGCATCTTTTTTACCAAGATTTGGATACAAAAAGGCAATGCTTACGGCATTAGCAATCGTATTTTTTGGTTGTTTACAAATGATTTTTGGCAATTCTTTTTTCTATACTAAAGTATTGTTTTTAACAATTGGAGTAAGCTTTGCTTTAATAAAGCTTTCAGTGTATTCACTTATTGGGATTTTAACAGATTCAAAAAAAGAGCATGCGGCAATGATGAGTTCTATAGAAGGGTTTTTTATGGTGGGAATAGCTTTGGCATATTTTTTATTCCCTGCTTTTTATTCTGAAAATCAAAACTCATGGTTAAATGTATATTATCTTTTATGTGGTTTTATTCTAGTATCATTTTTATTTCTACTGTTTTCAAAAGTTGAATATGAAGTTGAGCCCACAGGTTCAAGCCTCAAAGACGATTTAATAGAATCTGTTAGGTTAATTGTTGTACCATTAGTTCTTGTATTTATAATTTCTGCGTTCTTATTTGTGATGATAGAACAAGGAATTATGACTTGGTTGCCAACGTTTAATAAGAAAATATTCAATTTCAGTTCTGTTTTAAGCGTGCAAATGGCTAGTATTCTAGCACTTTCTTTGGCATTAGGCCGATTTATAGCTGGATTCTTAACAAAATACATCAACTGGGTTTATTTAGTTAGTATATGTGTTGTTGTTTCTGGAGGGATATTAGTTTATGTGCTTCCACAGTTAAAGGTTGGTTTAGAAACTGTTCAGGAAATAAATAGCATTGCAGATGTGCCAATGCTTGGTTTCATTTTACCATTGATTGGGTTGTTTATTGCACCTATTTACCCGTTATTGAATTCAACAGTTTTAAGTTCTTTGCCAAAGAGTTTACATTCTCCAATGTCTGGTTTGATTATTATATTTTCTGCTTTAGGAGGAACTATTGGCTCAAGAATTGTAGGGGAATTATTTGAAAGTATTGGTGGTGCGAGTGCGTTTTATTTTCTTTTAATACCAATGGGCTTACTTATAGTTTTTGTTTTGCTAATAGACAGAATGTCGAAAAAACAAGTAGTCATAAAATCATGATTTTTAATCTTCATATTGAGAGTACGTTAAAATCTCTATTAAAGCAGGAAGATACTGTTGGTGATAAAAAAATTACCATCGAAGATAATGGTCCAAAAGTTTATACTATAAAGTCAAAACAAGGTATAGATTATGATGTAAAAGGCACATATCACCTTTCAAATTTATTACAGGAGATTGTTATTAATATGAATCAAGGCCATGAAGTAGCAGAAATACCATTACATCATATTGTGGAGTTACCAGCTACAAGAGTGTCGCGAATGATTAAAGATTACTTCTGGAAAGGACTTACCAGAACTATGGACGAAAAAGGTATTGAACACCTTATTCATGATTCCAAAAATGATGAACTTATTTCCAGTAGGTTGAGGATTTATGTTCCTTTTCAAGATCAATTAGCTTTTCAATATTATAAAAATCTTGAAGCTTCATTACCTATTGAGGTTATACAGTTGCCAGAACATGTAACACCTCAATATGTGAAGTCTATCAATACCAAACCTGGTATTTTGTCACTTAAGTTAGAAGAAAACAACAATAAAATTCAAGGAACTCCTTTTGTAGTTCCGGGAGGAAGATTTAATGAAATGTATGGTTGGGATAGCTACTTTGAATCGGTTGGTTTAATCTTAGATGGAAAAGTACATCTTTCAAAAGCTATGGCTGATAATTTTCAGTATGAAATAGAACAATATGGCAAGATATTGAATGCCAATCGCTCTTATTATTTAACTAGAACGCAACCACCTTTTTATTCCAGTTTAATTCGTGAAGTCTTTGAAATTACAGAAGATAGAGAGTGGCTAAAAAGCCATTTAAAAACAGCAATTAAAGAATATGAAACGGTTTGGATGGTTGATGGAAAGAGACTTACTTCTAATGGTCTAAATAGATATTTAGCCGAAGGTATTGGAATGCCTCCAGAATGTGAAAAAGGACATTTTGATGCCGTAATAAAGTCTTATGCACAAGAAGTTGGTTTAACTATAGAAGGCTACATTCTTAAATACCAGTCAGGTGAAATTAAAAATGAAGCATTAGATAATTATTTTATTCATGATAGAACAGTTAGAGAATCTGGTCATGATACATCTTACAGAATAGAAGGAAATTGTGCAGATTTAAATTTGGTTGAACTTAATGCGATGTTGTATAAATATGAAACTGACTTTGCACAATTAATTAAAACCGAATTTAATGGCATTTTTGAATCATATTCAGCAAGTTATTGGCAACAAAAAGCTGAATCACGTAAAGTAGCTGTAAATACATTCCTTTGGAATCAGGAAAAAGGTTTGTATTTTGACTATAATGTGGTTACAAATTCTCAATCAGAATTTATAGGAGCATCAACATTGGCACCCTTGTGGGCTAATCTCTGCTCTAAAGAACAGGCAGATAAACTTGTTAAAAATGCTTTGTCATTATTAACTGAAAAAGGAGGAATAGCTGGAAGTACAAAAGGAAGTAGAGGAAATATTTCTCCAGACAGACCAGCAAGACAATGGGATTATCCAAATGGTTGGGCACCGCATCAAATGATGATTTGGAAAGGATTACTAAACTATGGTTTTGAAGATGAAGCTCAAGAATTAATTTACAGATGGTTGTTTATGATTACTAAAAATGCAGTAGAATATAACGGTACAATCCCAGAGAAATATGATGTTGTAGAAGCGACACATAAAGTTTTTGCAGAGTATGGGAATGTAGGAACCGATTTTGAATACATTACCCAAGAAGGCTTTGGTTGGATGAATGCTTCTTATCAATATGGTCTTTCTCTGTTAAGGGATGATTTATTGAAACATTTGAATAATCTTAAGACTCCAAAAGAAATATTCAGTAAAAATAAAAAGCACTAACTACAAATTCATTAGTGCTATTATTATTGAAAGACAAACTACTATTAAACTTAACTTTTAACTAGAAAGCTAATGATTGTTTTATATGATTTTTAAAGCATAAACTTCATTATCATTTTACAACTTGTTACAAACATATCAAAAACCATCATAAAATGAAGATAACAATAGGTTAAAAAGATTAATGAAAAGTTAAATTGATTAATAAAAAATTAATATAGTTTTTAAAACCATTTTTTTAGTAATATAGTACATGATTTTGTCTAAAAGGAATATATATATTTTAGTATTCATGATTGCCATACTTGGGCTATTTATTGTTCAATTTCAGTATCTTAAAATTGGATTGAACTTGGCTAAAGTTCAGTTTAATAAAAAAATAGCAGTTGTTGGAGAAAACATAAAACAGGATTTAGCCACAGAAAACCAACTTTCTTTTTTAATAGGCCAAGCAGCTATTAAGAGTGATTCATACTTTAAATTAAGTGTTGATAGCATTCAAGATGCTTCGAGATATTTTTTAAATGATTTCATTACGTATAGACTTTCTAAAAATGGTATTGAAACAGATTTCACCTACCGGTTATATACAAGAGATAGCACATTTTATCTAAAATCTCCTGTAAGTTTTAAAACGGAAACAAAAACAATTTCTTATCCAATAGAACTTGAAGGCTATTTGCCCAAACTCATAAAGAAAAATATAATTCTGGAGATGCAATTTAAAGACCTTAATTCGCATTTTTTAAGTCAACTAAACGGATTAACAATCCCCAGTTTATTGTTTATGGTTATCATAATAATTATTTTTATTTGGGTTTTAAGATCCTTTTATTGGCAAAGACAAGTGATTACTACTACTAATCAGTTTATAAATAATTTGACGCACGAACTTAAAACACCATTGTTTTCTATAAGTTTGGCAAGTAAGATTTTGGAAGAACAAGGAGACCCAAAAAACAAGCCCATAATAGGTATCATTAAAAAGCAACTAGGCAGGCTAAACCAACATGTAGATAAAGTTTTAGAACTGGGAAAACTTGAGTTTCAGAAAAAAACTTTTATTTTAAAAAGGGTTGATTTTAAACCACAAGTAGAAAGTATTTGTTCAGACTTTCAAGATTTAGCTAAACTAGAAGGTTTCGAATTTAATTATCAAATACAAGGAGATCATTACTTTATAAATGCTGAAGTATCTCATTTAGAAAATGCAATTAATAATATATTAGATAATGCCAGAAAATATGTTTCAAGTCAGCCTAAAATTGAACTTTATGCAAATATTGAAAGTGAAAATTTGTTGATTAGCGTGATTGATAATGGTATTGGTATGAGCCAAAATGATAAACAAATGGTATTTAAAAAATATTATAGAGTTTCCAACGGTAATTTGCATAAAACGAAAGGCTTTGGTTTAGGTTTAAGTTATGTTAAAGAAGTTGTAAAAAAACATAAAGGAAAAGTCAAGATAGAAAGCGAATTGGGTATAGGAACGACTGTAACTATTCATATTCCTTTGTTAAAATAATATGGAAACACAAAAAAATAAAATAATTTTAGTAGAAGATGATGAGTCTCTTGGGTATTTATTATCTGAATATCTTGCTATGAATAATTTTGAAGTTTCTTGGGCTAAAGATGGATTAAGCTGTTTAAATATACTTGAGTCAGATACTT
>JARRKS010000018.1:0-11238 GCA_037387865.1 Flavobacteriaceae bacterium | reverse complement strand
TAAATCAAGAAACAGAAAAAAGAAAAGAGGTTAATGCATTTTTAATGCAATGGCTTACAGGTACTCCAGATGTGACCATTAGTTTAAACCCAGAAATTATAACCTTTATGGATTGTCCAGATTGCTTAATGGTTTTTATGGGAAGTTGGGCAAAATATGCTCTTGAAAATAAAGATTACAAGAACGAATTAAAAGGAAGTCTGGCTGGCATAGAAAGTGTTATTAAATTATATGAGGGTAATAAAAATACAATCGGGAAAAATAAAGCTATAGAAAAATATATCAAGCTTAAAGAAAAAGACAAGCTAGAAAATGATATAAAATCTAAAATATAAATTGCAAAAAATAAGCTTGTTAGATTTTATGTGTATATTTGTGCCTTAATAAATAATTTAATACTTAAATAATGAGTAAAGGTACAGTAAAATTTTTCAATGATTCTAAAGGTTTTGGATTTATCGTTGAAGAAGGAAACAACAAAGAACATTTTGTACACATTTCTGGATTAATCGATGAGATTCGTGAAGGTGATGAGGTAGAATTTGATTTAACAGAAGGTAAAAAAGGATTGAACGCAGTAAATGTAAAAGTAATTTAATATATACGCTTTAATTTTTTAAAACAAAAGCCCGTCGAAATTCGATGGGCTTTTTTTATTATCTTTAAAAAAATCATAACTAGCTAAAAACATGAAATCATATTTATATCCTCTGTTATTTCTATTCATATTTGCCTGTAAAAAAGAAGCGGCAAAAACAGACTATTTAGGCGTCGTAAATATTACTGTAACTGGTAACGAGGAAGCACTTTCACATTTTGAAAAAGGTTTGCTCTTATTACATAGCTTCGAATATAGCGATGCTAGAGAATCTTTTATTAAAGCACAAGATATAGATCCAGATATGGCAATGGCCTATTGGGGAGAAGCCATGACCTACAATCATAGCTTGTGGAGTGAACAAGATTATGAAGATGCCGTTGCAGTCTTGCAAAGGTTAGATTCTATTGATATAGATGACATTTCCGAACTTGAAAAGGGTTTTATTGAAAGTTGCAGATTGCTTTATAAAGCAAAAACACCTAAAGTTGAGCGAGATAAATTGTACGCAGATTACATGAAAAAGCTTTATAAAAAGTATCCTGATAATCACGAAGTAGCCGCTTTTTACGCACTATCATTATTAGGTTCTGTACCTGAAGGTCGTGATGAAATAATTTATGGACAAGGTGCCAAAATAGCACAAAGTATATTAGACAAAAACCCTAATCATCCTGGTGCTTTGCATTATTTAATTCATTCTTATGATGATCCTGGACATGCACAACTGGCTTTAACAGCAGCAAATTCATATTCTAAAGTTGCACCAGATGCCAGCCATGCATTACACATGCCATCACATATTTATTCGGCTTTAGGCATGTGGGACGAAGTCATTTCATCAAATATTGCTTCCTATCAAGCCAGTTTAAATAGAATGGAACGCAAAAAATTAGGAAATGATGATCGTGGGTATCATGCATTTCATTGGTTAGAATATGGCTATTTACAAAAAGGAAACTTTGATGAAGCCAAAAAAATGGTGTTAGATATGCAAAAATATACAAACGAAACACCTTCAATAAGAGCACGTGTACATTTAATCTTTTTAAAAGGTAGTTATTTAGTTGATACTAACGATTGGGATAGTGATATAGCAGATATTCCTGTTGATGTATCTGACCTAAACATTGCAGTGAAATCTCAATATAATTTTTTGGAAGGTATGAAAGCTTTCAAAAAAGGTGATAAAGTGCTATTAGATTCAATAATCTCTAATATGCAACAAGATTATGACGAACAATCTTTAATTGTGTCTTTAGATGGTGTAAAGGTTTGTGCCAGTGTCTCAAGAGGTGATGTCACTCAAACTAATATAGATGAGTCTCAAATTATGCAGATGCAACTAAAAGCGTTAAGAGCCTGGTTAGAAAATGACGAAGTAGCAGCTGAAGACTGGTTGAAAAAATCCACAGCATTGCAGGATAGTATGAGCTTTAGCTATGGGCCTCCATTTATTCAAAAACCTTCACATGAACTCTATGCAGATTGGTTGGTGGCATATAATAGATTTGATGAAGCCATAGAGCATTATGACCTAACACTACAGCGAGCAAAAAACCGAAGATTGACTTTAGAAAGTAAAGAAAAACTGTTAGCAGAAAATAAAGTTTAAAATCTGATTTGATACAAAAACACCTCTCAAATTTTGAGAGGTGTTTTTGTTTTATTTATTTCGGAAAGGTTGTTTTTTCATATAAGATAAACTTCGCCATAACCATTCAGCAGGTCCATATCTAAAATATTTTAACCAAATAGGGCTATAAATTAATTGAACAATCCATATTGCTAAAACGACATAATACAATTCGTATCGCTGTAATTTACCGAACATCCCGAAACCATAACCCAAGAAAAATGTAGTACAGATAATGGTATGCATCAAATAATTAGTCAAAGCCATTTTACCAACAGCCGCCAATGCATTCTGTAAGAACTTTAAAATACCTGATTTAATGAAAAGCATAAACAAACCTATGTGACCCATAGTTGTAAAAAGGCGACCTAATTGATATGTCTGTTCTGCCTTACTCATTTCAACCAAATCAAAATTACTATTCAAATGAAGTAAGGTTTCGTAATAATTCACACTTAATCCAACAACATAACCAACAATCATTAAAAGGGTATAAAATTTAACAGTACGCTCTCCTTGAAAGATTCGCCATTTAAAAAAGGCTATGCCCAACAACATGAAACTTAAAATATCCCAAACCCAAAATCGATAAACTAAATTGGCTTGCATGAATTCATTTTGTCCTAATCTACTATTAACAATACTCCAATATCCTTGAAGATTTTTTTCATTTGCTTCAGTTATTTGTTCTTTAGTTTTCTTTTGTTTTTTAAAGTCTTCCCAATCAGAAAATGCAGTTTCTTGTTTATCGGTTAGTTTTACATCCTCATTTTGTTCTTTAAGCAACTCTACTGCAACACCTTCAGTTTTGGTTTTTAAATCTTCATGATAATGCTTTATAGAAATTATACTTCCTATGGTAAGCAAAACTAGTCCAGCCATCACTAGATGTTTAGGTTTTACATTTCGCAAAGGAAAAATCATTAATCCGAAAAGTGCATAAGGATATAATATGTCTCCATACCATAACATCAAATACACATGTAATATACCAAAAAGTAAAAGCCATAACATACGTCTGTAATATAAATCGGCAACAGAAATTCCTCCTCCTTTTTCTATTCCACGCGTAGTTAACAGTATAAATCCTGCACCAAAGAGCATAGTAAAAAGTCCTCTCATGGTGCCTTCAAAAAACATATTATCCATGATCCAGACTTTTAAATTCCAGCCTGTTGCTCCTCCAGAATTGGTTGGGTCACCATAGGCATAGGCTAATCCAAATCCTGTTATGTTCATTAATAAAATTCCTAGAAGGGCAATTCCTCGAATGATATCAAGGGAGTTAATTCGATTACCTCGTTCAACAGGGCGAAGCTCGACATTTGGTTGGTTGGTCATATTTTAAAAAGTTAGTAGTTAGTTGATTCTAAAGGTAGACTATTTTGTAATACTTTTCTTAATTAATTTTTGAAAACAAAAAAACCTGCGATTTACCTTGCAGGTTTTTTTATCTATTTATGTTGTTCCTAATCGAAAACATCTCTCTACCAGAAAAATGAAAAGCACTTTCTATAGCTGCATTCTCATCACTATCACTACCATGTACTGCATTTTCTCCCATTGAAGTAGCATACAATTTTCTAATGGTACCTTCTGCAGCTTCAGCTGGATTTGTAGCACCAATTAAGCTTCTAAAGTCCTCAACCGCATTTTCTTTTTCTAAAACCGCTGCTACAATTGGTCCGCGTGTCATATATTCAACTAGTTCTCCAAAAAATGGACGATCGCTATGAATTGCGTAAAATTCTTTGGCATCTGCAACGGTCATTTGCGTTAATTTCATAGCTACAATTCTAAATCCTGAAGCTGTAATTTTTTCTAATATTTTACCAATATTCCCTTTTTCAATAGAATCTGGTTTAAGCATTGTAAATGTTCTATTTGTTACCATGTTGATCTTTAATTTGCGTGCAAAAGTAATGCATTTCTTATTAAAAACAAGACAAACCAATTTTAAAAAATTGTATCTTCGCCCAATATGACAGAAACCGATATTCAACATATAAAACAATTGCTATTGCAACCAAAGGAAATTGTTATAGTACCACATAAAAACCCGGATGGTGATGCCATTGGTGCCTCATTAGGGCTTTACCATTATCTTCAAAAAGGCAATCATCAAGTTCAGGTAATTGCACCTAACGATTATCCTGAATTTTTAAAATGGATACCTGGTGAAAACACGATTTTAAAGTATGATAATGAACAAGAGGTTTGTGATAAGTTGATAGAAAAATCTGATATCATATTTACATTAGATTTTAATGAATTATCAAGAACCGGAAACATGGAAAATGTTTTGATAGAAAGTGATGCCATTAAAGTAATGATAGACCACCATCAGCAACCGGCAGATTATGCCGCCTATGTGTATTCTGATGTGAAAATGAGTTCTACATCAGAGATGGTATATCATTTTATTGATATGCTCAATGATTTAAGTAAAATTAATACTGATATAGCTACTTGTTTGTATACAGGTATTATGACAGATACTGGTTCTTTTAAGTTTGCTTCAACCTCAAGCACAACGCATAGAGTCATTGCTAATCTTATTGAAAAAGGAGCCAACAATGCAGAGATACACAATGCGATTTACGATACAAATTCATACGAAAGAATGCAACTTTCAGGATGTGCACTTAATAATTTAAAAGTCATTCCAGAAGCGCGAACAGCTTATATCACTTTATCAATAGAAGAATTAAATAAATACAATTTTAAAAAAGGAGATACTGAAGGATTTGTAAACTATGCGTTGTCTTTGGAAAATATTATTCTAGCTGCTATTTTTATTGAAGACTTTAAAGAAGACATTATTAAAATCTCGTTACGCTCCAAAGGAGGTTTTTCAGTAAACGAATTTTCCAGATCTCACTTTAATGGTGGAGGTCATATTAATGCAGCTGGTGGTAGAAGTGAATTATCTTTAAAAGAAACCGTTGATAAATTTATTAGTATATTGCCATCCTATTACAAAGCCCTAAATAATGAATAAGTTATTAGTTCTAGGATTCATTATCCTAACCTTTTCTAATTGTAAATCTCCTGAAGCCAGAAGACCAATTTCAGTGTCATCAGGTTCTTTTATTGATGTTTCTGTAGAACGAAATAAGAAACTAAACGAAAAGGAAGAATCTCTTATTGAACGTATTATTTCTAGAGATACAATAAATGAATATATAGCTTCAGAGAATGGATTCTGGTATTATTATAACACCAAAATTGAAAATGATAGTATTGCCACACCAAGTTTTGGAGACATTGTAAGTTTTGACTACAGTACAAAACAACTCAACGGTAGTATTATATACACCAAAGAAGATAATAAAACCCATAATTATGCAATGGATCAGCAGGAACTTTTCACTGGTTTAAGAGAAGGACTAAAACTTATGAAGGCTGGAGAAACAGTAACCTTTTTATTTCCATCTCAAAAGGCATTTGGATATTATGGCGACAATAATAAAATTGGAACCAATGTTCCATTAATGTGCGAGGTCACAGTAAATTCAATAACAGAAAATCAATAAACATGACTATTTTTAAAAACGTAATGAAAAGTATAGCCTTAATTCTATTAATAACATTGTCTTCATGTCAGGAAAAATATGCTGATCTAGAAGATGGTATTTATGCTGAATTTGTTACCAATAAAGGAACTATGGTAGCAAAACTATTTTATGATAAAACACCTGTAACAGTTGCTAATTTTGTCTCTTTAGCTGAAGGTACAAATACTATGGTAGATAGCACTTACAAAGGGAAAAAATTTTATGAAGGTATTATCTTTCATCGCGTTATAGACAGTTTTATGATTCAAGGTGGAGATCCAACTGGAACAGGTTCTGGAAACCCAGGATATAGATTTATGGATGAATTTGATCCAGACTTAAAACATGACAAACCAGGTATTCTGTCTATGGCAAACTCTGGCCCTGCAACCAACGGAAGTCAATTCTTCATCACAGAGGTTCCAACACCACATTTAAATAATAGACATACTGTTTTTGGCGAATTGGTGTTAGGATTAGATGTTTTAGACACAATTTCAAATGTAGAAACTACTCAACCAGGTAATAAACCTGTTGAAGACGTTACTATAAATCAACTGAATATTATAAGAAAAGGAAGTGATGCTAAAGCTTTTGATGCGGCCAATATTTTCAAAAATCATTTTGCAGAAGCAGAACGCCGTGAAAAAGAAAAGCAAGAGAAACAAGAGGCCATTATTAAAGCGAACAAAGAAAAGTTTAATGAGCAAGAACAAAATGCTACCACACTACCTTCTGGTTTACAATATACCATTACTGAAAAAGGAAGTGGTGATAAACTGCCGTCATCAGCTAAAGATTTAACCCATTATGCAGTGTATTTTGATAATGGAAAATTATTAGAAACCAGCAAGTTGGAAGTTGCAGAAGCAAATGACGTTGTAAACCAAGCCAGAAAAGAAGCAGATCAATATCAACCAATTCCAGCAGACATAAGTCCTGATGCGAGAATGATACCTGGATTTAAAGAAGGATTACAACAATTAAGCATTGGAGA
The DNA here is from genome assembly GCA_037387865.1 of Flavobacteriaceae bacterium. GTDB lineage: Bacteria > Bacteroidota > Bacteroidia > Flavobacteriales > Flavobacteriaceae > Gilvirhabdus. The sequence continues at coordinate 4,450 of JARRKS010000018.1, read as the reverse complement.
TAAAGCTACGTTATTTATACCATATCATTTAGCTTATGGAGAAGCTGGCAACAGAGGAATACCTCCAAAATCTGATTTGATTTTTGAAGTTGAAATTATTGAACTTATAAAATAATTTTCTAAATATATTAAAAACTAAAAAGCCACTTAAAAGTGGCTTTTTTTATTATTCTTTCTCTGGAATACGTTTTAAAATCACTTGTACAAACTTCCAGTATTTTTGAACTGAAGAAATTTGAGCGCGTTCATCTGGTGAGTGTGCACCGCGAATATTTGGACCAAAACTTATCATTTCCATGTCAGGGTAATTTTGTCCTAAAATCCCACATTCCAAGCCAGCATGACAAGCAGCAACATGTGGCTCCTTCTTATTCATTTCTTTATATAGTTCGGTCATTAATTTTAATATAGACGAATCCATATTTGGAGTCCAGCCAGGATAACTTCCAGAAAATTCTACGTCGCAACCAGTTAATTCAAAAGTCGCACGAAGCATATTAGCTAAATCCCATTTAGAACTTTCAACCGAAGAACGAGTAAGACATGCTATTTTAATTTGACCATCTTTTACTAATACTTTAGCAATATTATTGGATGTTTCAACCAAATCTGGAATATCAGCACTCATTCTATAAACACCATTACAAGCTGCATAAATAGCACGTGTTAAACCTTCTTGAACACCTAAATCCATAATTGTTTTTGGTGTTTCAATTTTAGTTACTTCAATAACCAAATCTGGTTCCATGGTTTTTAATTCGGTTTTAATGTCGTTGGCTAATTCTTTAATTTCAAGCATAAAAGCTTCTTCATGAACAGCATCAATAGCAACTACTGCATGACTTTCTCTTGGAATAGCATTACGCAAACCTCCTCCATCAATTTCTGAAATTTGTAATCCGAAATTTTCAAATCCATCAAACAAAAGACGATTCATAAGTTTATTAGCATTGCCTAAACCTTCATGAATTTGCATTCCTGAATGTCCTCCTTGAAGCCCTTTGACAACAATTTTAAAGCCAATTTTGAATTCTGGTGTTTCTTCTACTTTATAATTCCTACTTGCAGTAACATCAACACCTCCAGCACAGCCTACACCTATTTCATCATCTTCTTCCGTATCCAAATTCAAAAGGATATCGCCTGAAAGCAAACCTCCTTTAAGTCCCATTGCTCCGGTCATTCCTGTTTCCTCATCAATGTTTTTTTGATGAACCATATCTAAATGCGATTGCATCACTACGGTTTTTCGGTTTTCCATTCCAGAAGTTGCAGGTTTTTTTATAATCACATTGCCAACCTCATCTTCAAATGTTTCAAGGCCTAACTTATGTCCAAAATCTATCATAAATTTGATAACTCGTTCTTCTTTTTTAGAAGCACGCGGCACTGCATTAAGGTCTGCAAATTTGTTCCAAATGGCTTGTGGTTGTAATTGTCTAATTTCTGAATTCATAATATCTAGTTAAAGTTTTACAAAGGTACATATATGCATAAGTTTTATGAAAGTATTTTCTATTTTTGATTTATGTTGAAATACAAAAAACAGATCATTGCACTTTCTATAATTCCGCAATATGTTATTATAAAATGGTTAGCAAATTATCCTGATGCTATAGAAAGATATTACAGTGAAGGTTTTTATCAATACAGTTCAAAATTCTTTCGTTTTATTTTTGGTTGGTTTCCATTTTCAATAGGGGATTTGCTTTATCTGTTCGCCATTATCTTTGGATTACGTTGGTTGTATAAAAACAGAAAGCGAATTATTAAAGATACCAAATCATGGTTCTTTGATGTGTTATCAGTCGTTTCAGTTTTATATTTTGCATTTCATGTGCTTTGGGCAATGAATTACTACCGGTTACCTCTTCATGAAAATTTAGGACTTGAGGCTGACTATACAACAGAACAATTGGTCTCTGTAACCAAAAAATTAATTGCAAAATCTAACGAAATTCATTCTGGTATTGTAAGAAATGATAGCCTTAAAGTAGACATTCCATATGAGGAAAACAATATTTTAAATATGGTGCCTATAGGATATGAAAATCTCAAAAAAGACTTTCCGCATTTAGAATATCAAACAAAGAGTTTGAAAAAGTCACTATTTAGTTTTCCTTTAACATACATGGGTTTTAGTGGATATTTAAATCCAATAACCAATGAATCGCAAATTGATGGTTTGATACCAACCTATAAATTTCCTACCACAGCATCACACGAAATTGCACATCAGTTAGGCTATGCTGCAGAAAATGAAGCTAATTTTATTGGTTTTTTAGCTGCTACTAATCATAGTAATAAGTTCTTCAAGTATTCAGGTTACACATTTGGATTGCGTCATTGTCTCAATGAAATTTATATGCGTGATGAAGCGCTTTACGAAGAACTTGTGGAAACCGTTAATCCAGGCATTTTAAAAAATTATAAAGAAGTAAGAGATTTTTGGGAATCGCATCAAAATCCATTGGAACCCTTCTTTAAAATCTTCTATAATGGTTTCTTAAAAGCAAACAATCAAGACAAAGGAATGGAAAGCTATAGTTATGTTGTGGCTTTACTTGTTAATTATTTTGAAAACACAAACCCCTAACATTAGTTTTTAAAGTATCTTTGCGGTTCATGACAAAACAAATTTACAGCACCCAAAATTCTTATATCAAACAACTCGTTCAGCTTAAAGAAAAGTCGAGAGAACGGAAAAAAACTGGTTTGTTTTTAATTGAAGGGAAACGAGAAATTTCTTTGGCAATCAAAGGAAATTATGACATAGAGACCATTTTGTTTTATCCAGAGTTATTCTCTGAAACCGAAGCAGAAGCTTTGCAACATTATGGTATCGAGATTATAGAAATCTCTCAAGAGGTATTCAAAAAGTTAGCGTATCGCGAAACTACAGAAGGTATTTTGGCTATTGCTAAAAGTAAGGAGCACTCACTTAAAGATTTAAGTATAACAGCTAATAGCCCTTTAATTTTGGTGGCAGAAGCTCCTGAAAAACCGGGTAATATTGGTGCAATACTTCGCACAGCTGATGCAGCAAATTTGGATGCCGTCATTATTGCAAATCCTAAAACCGATTTATACAATTCTAATATCATTCGCTCTAGTGTTGGGTGTGTATTTACCAATACCATTGCCATGGGTAATACTTCCGAAATCATTCAGTTTTTAAAAGCAAATAGCATAGATATTTATTGTGCTGCTTTACAAGCTTCAGAAAATTATGATGTGCAAGATTATACCAAACCTTCTGCTATAGTTGTTGGAACAGAGGCTACTGGATTAAGTAATGAATGGCTTGAGAATTCAACACAAAATATAATTATACCTATGCAAGGCGAAATAGATTCGATGAATGTTTCAGTTGTCGCAGGAATTCTTATTTTTGAGGCCAAAAAACAGAGAAATTTCAAATAGAATGTCATTGCGAGGAGTTTACGACGTGGCAATCTTTTACAATTAATATAGAAACTAATAAATAAACAGATTACCACGAAATTTTACCTCATAAAATTTCTCGTAATGACAGCTTAAATTTAGATATGACAGCAACAACCCTATTCTATATCATCATTGCCATTTTAATCATCAATTTTATTGTTGATAAAACTCTGGATTGGTTAAATTCAAAGCACTTCAATGATCAATTACCACAAGATTTGCAAGATGTTTATGACGAAACCGAATACAAAAAGTCGCAAGCCTATAAAAAAGCCAATCAGAATTTTTCTAATTATACATCTGCCTTCTCATTAGTTTTAACTCTTGCTTTTTTATTCTTTGATGGTTTTGAATTTGTAGATAATATAGCAAGAAGTTATAGCGACAACTCCATTATAATTGCTCTTATCTTTTTTGGTATCATTATGTTAGGTAGTGATATTCTATCAACGCCATTTGCTTATTACAAGAATTTCGTCATAGAAGAAAAATTTGGGTTTAACAAAATGACCTTAAAAACCTTTATTCTAGATAAAATAAAAGGTTGGCTTATGTTGGCCATTATTGGTGGTGGACTACTAGCACTGATTATTTGGTTTTACAATATTACTGGTTCAAATTTCTGGTTATATGCTTGGGCAACTGTTGCAGTGTTTACCTTGATTATGAATATGTTTTATTCCAGACTTATTGTGCCTTTATTCAACAAACAAACACCATTGGAAGAAAACTCATTAAGAGAAAAAATTTCAGCATATGCCAAAACGGTCGGTTTTACATTGGATAAGATATTTGTGATTGACGGTTCCAAACGAAGCACCAAAGCCAATGCTTATTTTTCTGGATTTGGAAGCGAAAAACGCGTTACGCTTTTTGATACTTTAATAAATGATTTAGACGATGAAGAAATTGTTGCTGTATTAGCACACGAAGTTGGACACTATAAGAAAAAGCATATTATTTTCAATCTGTTTACTTCAATTGTTTTAACAGGTTTTATGTT
>JARRKS010000017.1:0-17564 GCA_037387865.1 Flavobacteriaceae bacterium | reverse complement strand
GTAGCATAAAAGCAATTGGTCCACACATACCAATACAGTGAAGACTTCCTAACAGGCCAAATATGAGTGCTGACCATAACATTAATAGACAATTTCTTTTTTGAAGAGATACGATTTTCCGTTATATTGCCAATCAACTTTTATGTTCCAACGACCATCTAACAAACGATTGTCAGGTATGAGCAAATATTGATTAGACAATGATAAAGTCATTTCAAAGTCTAATTGTTCATTAGATGGTCTGTAAAGGAACACATTTCCAGTTATATTCTCGGCTTTAAGTGTTTTCGGAAAGTTTAATAATAGACCTTCGTTCGTTTTTTGCCAAGTGATGTTTTCAGTTAAATTGTTTCCGTTTTTTTCTTTGTCTATATCATTTTGAAATTGTAATTCTTCTTTATAATAATCATCTGTTACTAAATCATGGTCATATTTTTTGTTAATATTCATATTAATCACAAAATACATGATAAAACTTATAAACCCTATAAATGCAATAACGACTCCTGTTCCCCAATTAAATTTCATAATATTCTATTAATTATAACTTCTTGGTCCTAAAAAATTAACGGTAGTGGTTTCAATTAGTTGGTCACCACTGTAAACCTCAATCATCAATTTATTTTTATCGCCTGTTAGTTGATTTTTATTAATTTCTATAAATAATGTGCCTTCTGCTAATCCTTCTTTTGGTATAGTAATATAATCTGCATTTGAAACCAACTTTATTTCACCATCATATTTACGAAGTTTAAAACTTACACTGTCTATTTCATGTACAGTTTTATTCACTAATTTAAATGTAAATACATTACTTATAATATTATTTTCTTTATGTTCATACAACTGTCCTGGCAAACGCAATACTCTTGCTTCAACATCATTTCTTAATAGAAGCATACCAATTAAAACCCCAGTTAAAATGATTAAAACTGCTATATAACCTTTCATTCTGGCGGTTAATTTGAATTTTTCTTTCTTTTCTATTTCATCTTCACTTGCATAACGAATAAGACCTTTAGGCAAATTGATGCTTTCCATAATATGATCACATTCATCTATACAAGCTGTACAGTTTACGCATTCTAACTGTGTTCCGTTTCTTATATCAATCCCAGTTGGGCAAACATGTACACATTGCAAACAATCAATACAGTCACCATGTCCTAAAGCTTTACGATCTTCATTTTTTCTGAATTTTTTTCGACCATTTTCGCCTTCCCCACGTTTATGGTCGTAGGCAACAACAATAGACTTATTGTCTAACAAAACACCTTGTAATCGACCATAGGGGCAGGCTATAATACATACTTGTTCTCTAAACCATGCAAAAACAAAATAGAAAACCGCAGTAAAAATAATGAGCGGAAATAAAGTGCCTAAATGTTCTGTTGGCCCTTCGGTTATATATCTTAAGAGTTTGTCACTCCCTATTAAATAGGCCAAAAATACATTAGCAATTAAGAATGATATAACCAGAAAAACAAACCATTTTAAAAGGCGTTTTCTTATTTTTTCAGCATCCCATTTTTGTCTGTCTAATTTTCGTTGTTTATTTCTATCACCATCAATCCAATACTCAATACGCCTAAAAACCATTTCTAAAAAAATAGTTTGAGGGCAAATCCAACCACAGAAAATACGCCCAAAACCTACGGTAAATAGAGTAACAAAGATGACTCCAATAATCATGGAGATCACAAAAAGATGAAAATCTTGTGGCCAAAATGGAAACCCAAAAATATTAAAACGACGTTCTAATACATTGAACATTAAAAATTGATTGCCATTAATTTTTATAAAAGGTGAAACAAACAAAAAAGCTAATAAAAAATAACTGACAATTTTACGCTTATCATAGTATTTGCCACTTGGTTTTTTAGGATAAATCCAAGCTCTTTTCCCTTCTTCATTTATGGTAGCAATTGAATCTCTAAACGATTCATTTTCTGAAATCTCCACGTTCTTTTCTAATTAATGGGATGTATTATTAATCTTCAACAGAAATAATTGAATCAGTTCCTAATTCTACAGTTTCAGAAAATTCATCAACTGGTTCAGTAGCATTTTCATCTACCCAAATATCTCCTTCTGGATCTTTTGGTTCAGCCGGAGTAGTACCTTGAAACTGTAAAACATAACTAGAAACTTGGGCAATCTCTGCTGGTTTTAAACTTTGCTTCCAGGCAATCATACCTTTACCATCGCGTCCACCTTCTGAAACTGTTTGAAAAACATTTTTTATTCCACCACCTAAAATCCAATATTCATCTGTTAAGTTTGGTCCTATGCCACCACCTCCATCTGCTTTATGGCAAGCAATGCAATTGGTTTCAAAAATGGTTTGTCCAGCTTTTAGGTCGGCAAGATCAGTTAAAAGGGTCACTGTATTTATATCCACTAAATCTTTTGCTGTTTTCTTGTATTCTTCAATAGCTATTTTGGCTTCTGCATATTCGGTTTCTAATTCCTGAAACTGATTTTGCCCATTAAAGACATGGTATCTTAATAAATAAACGGCAGCAAAAACAATAGAAATATAAAAACTATACAACCACCAAGGAGGTAAGCTATTATCTAACTCACGAATGCCATCATAATTATGATCTAGAATAATTTCATGCTCTTCCTGTATTGGTCTGCTACCAACTAATTTTTTATAAATGTTTTTTACCCAAATGAAAATTTTAGGTTGAGCATTTGTGTTGGCCATATATCTTGCTTTGGCTTCTTCATCTAAACTCTTATACACTATATTGTCTATTGAGCCTACTATAGCTTCCATAGCAATTAAAATTAACAGGACTAACAACAAAAACAGCATGATTATTGGTTGTTCTATAAATGCTGGTTTTTCTCCAGAATCAATAAAGTATTCAACGATTCCGAAAATGATAAAAAATATAATTGGGACTCTTACCCAAGATGGAATAAAATGTCTCATAGTTCTGTTTGGTTTTGGTTATCTAAAGGTATATTACTTACAGTTTTTATATAATCTTTTTTAGCTGTAATCACCCACCAGAAGAGGATAACGAAAAAGATAAAAAAGATAAGTAGTGATATAATAGGGTATATTTCAATTCCTGAAATACTATCCATATGGTTTTTTACAAATTTTAGCATGATTCTAGTTTTGAGCGGTTGTTTCTAAATTCTCAACTTTAATATCTGTTCCTAATCTTTGTAAATAGGCAATGAGTGCTACTATTTCACGATTTCTCATGTCTATAAAATCTTCACCTCCAGCTTCTTTATCAGCCTCATAGGTTTCGGCGAAATCAGGATCTGAATATAAATTTTTCTCAATTTGAGTTCCTTGTTCTAACATATTGGTTTGAGCATTCGCAATATCTTCTTCGCTATATGGCACACCCAATTTCACCATAGTTCTCATTTTAGCCTCGGTTTGTGATTTATCAAGTTCATTTCTTACTAACCATTGGTAGGCCGGCATAATAGAACCTGAAGATGTGCTTTGAGGATCGTACATGTGGTTTAAGTGCCAGTTGTCTGAATACTTTCCGCCTACACGATGTAAATCTGGACCAGTTCGTTTACTTCCCCAAAGGAAAGGATGGTCGTAAACAAATTCTCCAGCTTTTGAATAATCGCCATAACGTTCAACTTCACTTCTAAATGGGCGAATCATTTGAGAATGACAACTTACGCAACCTTCTCTAATATAAATATCTCTACCCTCTAATTCCAATGGTGTGTAAGGCTGTACACTGCTAATTGTCGGTATATTTGATTTTACCATAATGGTTGGTACTATTTGTACAATACCGCCAATTAATATGGCTACCGTTGCATATAATGTTAATTTAATTGGTTTACGCTCCAACCATGTATGCCAACCTTCTCCAGAAGTACGTCTTTTAGATACATTTTGTAGTGCAGGAGCTTCAGCTAATTCATCTGTAACTTTGCTACCATTTCTAATAGTTACGACAATATTGTAAACCAAAATAAGCATACCTGTAACATAAAGCGTTCCTCCAATAGCACGCATCCAGTACATAGGGATAATTTCAGTAACAGTTTCTAAAAAGTTGCCATAAACCAATGTTCCGTCAGGATTAAATTGTTTCCACATACTAGCTTGTGTAAATCCAGCAACATACATTGGTAGTGCATACATTATAATACCAAGCGTTCCAATCCAGAAATGTAAATTTGCTAGACCAGTAGAAAATAATTTTGTTTTAAAAAGTCTCGGTACTAAATAGTATATCATACCAAAGGCTAAAAAGCCATTCCAAGCTAATGCTCCAACGTGAACATGTGCAATAATCCAATCCGTAAAATGAGCAATGGCATTCACATTTTTAAGTGATAGCATTGGGCCTTCAAAAGTAGCCATACCATAGCCAGTAATAGCAACTACCATAAATTTTAGCACTGGATCTGTTCTTACTTTATCCCAAGCGCCACGAAGTGTTAACAAACCATTAATCATACCACCCCAAGAAGGCATGATAAGCATAACAGAAAAGGCTACACCTAAACTTTGTGCCCATTCAGGTAAAGCTGTATATAACAAATGATGAGGACCTGCCCAGATATAAATAAAAATTAAAGACCAAAAGTGAACTATAGACAATCTATAGGAGTAAACAGGTCTGTTAGCAGCTTTGGGAACAAAATAATACATCAACCCTAAAAAAGGTGTGGTTAAGAAAAATGCCACAGCATTATGACCATACCACCATTGAACCAAAGCATCTTGAACACCAGCATAAACCGAATAACTTTTCAATGCACTAACTGGTAGCTCTAGGCTATTAAAGATATGAAGCACAGCAACAGTAACAAATGTGGCAATATAGAACCAAATAGCAACATATAAATGGCGTTGTCTTCTTTTTAAAATGGTCCATATCATATTAACACCAAATACTACCCAAACTAAAGCAATAGCAATATCTATTGGCCATTCAAGTTCTGCATATTCTTTTGATGTTGTATAACCAAGAGGTAATGAAATGGCTGCGGCAACAATAATTAATTGCCAGCCCCAAAAGTTGATGTTACTTAAAAGGTCACTGGCCATTCTTGTTTTTAAGAGTCGCTGTAGCGAATAGTAAATACCTGCAAACATTGCATTACCTACAAAAGCAAAAATAACAGCGTTTGTATGTAAAGGTCTTAAACGACCAAAACTTAACCATGAAATACCATCGGTTAGGTTTGGGAATATAAACATAAATGCGAGTAATAGACCTACTAACATTCCTACAACTCCAAAAACAATAGTAGCATAGATGAACTTTTTAACGATTTTGTTATCGTAATAAAACTGTTGTACTTCCATAATAATTAATTAGTCTTTTTTTGATTTAATAGATGGTTTATTTTGCTCTTTAAGAAGTTCGTCTTCAAGCTATAGCTATGCTAATACTTAATAAAATATATATAACACTCATACCTATTTGAAGATGTCGGTAAAATTACCGTTAAAAGTTATTTAAAAAAATGATAAAAATCATGTTTAATTATTTTGATTCATTTTAAATTTCTTCCAACAACATTTGTTGAAATAGTTGTAAAAACTACAATACTTATTGAACTTAATGGCATAAGTATGGCAGCAATTACTGGAGCTAATTGTCCTGTTACAGCAAAATAAAGACCAACAACATTATATAAAAAAGACAATACAAAACTCCACTTAATAATTTTTATAGCATTTTTTGAGGCTTTGATATAGCTGAATAATTTATTGATTTTTGATGCATCTAAAATAGCATCACAAGCAGGTGAGAAAACATTAATGTTCTCTGACACAGCAATACCAACATCACTTTGTGCTAGTGCACCTGCATCATTTAAACCATCACCAACCATAAGAATTTTTGCACCTTCTAATTGATGATATTTTATATATTCCAACTTGTCATCTGGCTTTTGATTGAAAATCAGTTTTGTTTTAGAAGGTAATAATTTCTTTAAATTATCTAATTCACCTTCATTGTCGCCTGATAGTATAACAAGGTCAAAATATTTCTTTAATAGGTTGAAGAGTTTTGAAATACCTTTTCTATAACTATTGTAAAAAGTAAACTTTCCTTTGTAATGATTATTTGTGCTTATATGAACAGCTGTGTTTAACGTAGAAGTTTCTTTAGCTCCTACAAAACTTGCTGAACCTACCTTTATATGATTTTTATTGTGACTGGCTTCTAGACCTTTTCCTAAATGTTCTTCGAAATGGTTAAGACTAACAATGTTGTTTTCTTTAAGTAGGTCATAAAGTGTTCTACTTAATGGGTGGTTTGAGTTTCGAAGTGTGTTCTTTAGTAAAATCTCTTCGGTTTCAGATAGTATTTCACCATCGTAAGTTGCAGTACTTTTTTTATTGGATGTGATGGTTCCTGTTTTATCAAAAATAATAGTGTTTATTGTAGCTAATTGTTCAATGACTGAAGCATTTTTTACATAGAATTTCAGTTTACCAAATATGCGTAACAAATTACCATAAGTAAAAGGTGCAGATAGCGCAATAGCACAAGGGCAGGCAATAATGAGAACAGCTGTAAAAACATTCATAGCTTTTGAAGCATCAGTAAAAAGCCAGTAAAAAGTTGCTATAATTGCAATACTCAATACAGTAATGGTGAAGTGTTTACTAATCGAATTGGTTAATGTAGTAAAACCATCTTCTTTATTTTTATTAAAGACATCATTGCTCCATAGCTGCGTAAGATAACTTTGTTCAACCGATTTTAAAGCTTCCATTTCTATCACGCCATAAGTTTGCTTGCCTCCTGCAAAAAGTTTATCACCAGATTTCTTTATTACTGTTTCAGATTCACCAGTCACAAAACTATAGTCAATTTTTGCTTTTCCATTGATTAAAATTCCATCAACAGGAATGAGTTCTTCGTTTCTAATAACTAATCTATCACCTTTTTTAATGTCATAAACTTGAATTGGTTTTTCTTCTCCATTAAAAATTTTGGTAACTGCAATTGGAAAATAGGACTTATAATCTCTCTCAAATGATAAAAACGAATATGTTTTTTGCTGAAAGAATTTTCCAACCAATAAAAAGAACACTAAACCTGTAAGACTATCAAAGAATCCCGAACCTAAATCGAAAATAATTTCTATAGTACTTCTAATAAATAAAACGGAAATACCAAGCGCAATAGGAACATCTATATTTAGTAATCTTGAACGCAGGCCTTTGTAAGCAGAAATAAAATAATCTTGAGCAGCGTAAAAAACAACAGGTAATGAGAAAGCAAACATAATCCAACGGAATAAATGTTTGTATTTTTCTAACCAAAACTCACCAACTTCAAAATATTCTGGAAACGAAAGAAACATGACATTACCAAAAGCAAAACCTGCAATGCCTAACTTGTAAATTAGAGACCTGTTTATGTGTTGATTTCCCGTTTTAAAATCATCTAAAGAGATGTAAGGCTCATATCCAATTGAGCTTAAAAGCAAAACAACTTCTTTAAGTGAATAGTTTTCGGTATTGTAAGTAACACGAACATTTTTCTTGCCAAAATTAACTTGAGAAGTTGTTATGTTCCGATTTAATTTGTTTAAGTTTTCTAAAATCCATATGCAAGAACTGCAATGTATATGAGGTATATAAAGCGTTGCAATTTGTATTTTACCATCATTAAATTCGGTGAGCTTTTCAATAATATTTTCCTGCGAAAGAAAATCATATTTTCCCTTAATGTCTTTTGGAACAGCTCCAGGAGAAACTTGCAAATCATAATAGCAGGTGAGATCATTTTCAGAAAATATCTCATAAACGGTTTTGCAACCATTACAACAAAATGATTTATTATCACATTCAATGATAGCAGAGCTACAATTATCTCCACAGTGGAAACAAGAAACCTTGTCCATTATATTTGCTCATTTCTTTACCTGCAACAAAAATCAGAAAACAAGTGTCTTAAAAATATGATATTTGTCATGTTTTAATTAATTTTACAATATTCAAAAAGTAGGTATGAGTAAATGCGAACAATGCATCGTTAAACAATTTAATTCATTAAAATCTTTAACGCATGAAGAATTGGCCAGAATTTCCAATTGTAAAACCTCAAGAATAGTTAAACGTGGAGAATCTATTTTTGAAGAAGGAGAAACTGTTAATGGCGTTTATTGTGTAAAAGATGGCATATGTAAATTATCAAAATTAAGTGCTAATGGTAAAGACCAAATAGTTAAGTTGGTAGATAAAGGAGATTTACTTGGTCAGCGTTCTTTAATTGGTGATGAATCTTCAAACTTAAGTGCTATAGCTTTAACTGATATGGAAGTTTGCTTTATTCCTAAAAGTGAAATTATTGATGATTTACAAAAAAACACTAATTTTTCAATGGATCTTTTAAAGGAAATGGCAGAAGATTTAAAGGAATCTGACAACGTCATTGTTGATATGGCTCAAAAATCTGTTAAACAAAGATTAGCAGAAACGTTGCTTTATTTAGATAGTCAGTTTGGAACTACTGAAGATGGGTATTTAAACCTTTCATTATCAAGAGAAGATTATGCTAATTTAGTAGGTACAGCTACAGAATCTGCCATACGTATATTATCCCAATTTAAAAAAGAGGGATTAATTTCTACTTCTGGTAAACAAATTAAGATTAAAGATTTAAATGCGCTAAAACGGATAGAATAAATATATCTCACCAGTTACCTCTAGATTTAATATTTGCCTTACAAAGTTTAATTATTTCTTTAATACGTTTTTCTCTTGTAGATTCACGTTTTGCATGATTAAGCCAGTATAAATAACCTTTTCTGTAAGATTGAGCAAAATTCTTGTAATTTTCAAAAGCTTTAGGAGTCTTACTAAATGCTGTTTTTAAATCTTCTGGAATAACTTCATTTTCAACATGGTCTAATGCTGTCCAACTACCATTCTTTTTTGCAATTTTAATTTTTTCTAATCCGCTATTATGCATTAAATTAGAAGCAATTAATTCTTTAATATACTTTTTATTAAGAGCACTCCAAACACTTTTTGGGTTTCTAGGAGTAAAGTATTGACGTCTTTTCCCATCTCCTAAACTTTTAACGGTAGAATCTATCCAACCAAAACAAAGCGCCACTTTTACAGCTTCTTCCCAACGCATACTATCATTTTCATGCGAAACTTTATAGAAAATTAAATATATACCTTGAGATGTTTCATGATTTTCAAGTAACCAATCACGCCATTCTTTATCATTTTTAAAATAAAGCTCTGGTAAGGTCATAGATTCTAATTTCTCAAATTTAATGAAAATAAAAAAGCCAGTTCAAAAAATTGAACTGACTCTTTCGTCATTTTGAATTAGTCAATTTTCAAAAACAATATTTATTTTCAGCCTTAACTTTTTCGGCAATTTCGTTACGCAAATCTACAATATCTGGATAGTTTTGATACTTTGTAAAACGTTTTAATCCCATAAGCATCATACGTTGTTCATCGCCTTCGGCAAAGGAGATGATACTTTCTTTTCCTTTTTTCTCTATGGTTTCAACAGCACGGTACAAATATAATTTAGCCATTGCAATCTGTACAGATTGTTCTTTTTCACCAAAACGTTTTGCATTTTTTTCGGTACGAAGAATAGCCGATTCGGCCATATAGATTTCTATTAGGATATCGGCAGCCGCAACCAATAATTGCTGATGTTCTTCTAAATCTGGTCCAAATTTTTGAACAGCTCCACCAGCAACCATTAAGAAGGTTTTCTTAAGCTTTTTGATCATGTCTTTTTCTTCAGAAAATAATTCAGAATAATCTGGTGAGTCAAATGATGGGATGCCCATTAATTCTTCTTGAACCGCTTGAGCAGGACCTAATAAATCTACATGACCTTTCATCGCTTTCTTAACGAGCATTCCAACAGAAAGCATTCTATTAATTTCGTTGGTACCTTCATAAATTCTAGTTATACGAGCATCTCTCCAAGCAGCTTCCATTGGTGTTTCTTCAGAGAACCCCATACCTCCAAAAATTTGTATACCCTCATCTGAACAGTTTTGTATATCTTCTGAAACAGCAACTTTTAAAATGGAACATTCAATGGCATACTCTTCAACGCCTTTCAGTTCTGCTTCTTGATGTGAATTTCCTGCTGCTACTCTCAATGCGATGCGATCTTCGATATTTTTAGCAGCACGATATGTTGCAGATTCGCCAACATAAGCATTTGTCGCCATTTCAGCTAATTTTATTTTTATAGCTCCAAAATCGGCAATAGGTGTTTTGAATTGTTTGCGCTCATTGGCATATTGAACAGCAGCTGTCGTTATTCGACGTTGTGAATCTAAGCAGGCCGCAGCTAATTTTATTCGACCAACATTTAAGGCATTCATGGCAATTTTAAAACCATTTCCTCGTTCAGATAACATATTTTCTATAGGAACAACAGTATCATTAAAAAACACCTGACGAGTAGAACTTGCACGAATTCCCAGTTTATGTTCTTCTTCACCAAGAGTAATTCCATTGGGATTATCTTTATCATATTCAATTATAAAACCAGTAATATTTTTATCATCTTCAATACGAGCAAAAACAGTCATCAAACGACAGAATCCAGCATTGGAAATCCACATTTTTTGACCATTTATTTTATAGCTTTTTCCATCTTCAGATAGGGTAGCAGTAGTTTTTCCGGAATTGGCATCACTACCTGCTCCAGGCTCTGTTAGACAATAAGCGCCAAACCATTCACCAGTAGCTAATTTGGGAACATATTTTTGTTTTTGTTCTTCTGTACCATATAACGTAATTGGTAATGTACCACTACCTGTATGTGCACCAAAAGCTGTACTGAAAGATCCTGTACCACTAGAAATATAATCACATGTAAGTACAGTTGAAACAAATCCCATTCCGAGCCCGCCATAAGGTTCTGGAACTGCTACACTTAAAAATCCCATTTCTCCAGCCTTACGCATGCATTCTTCAGTTAATGCATAATCTTTAGCCTCGAAACGCGCTTTATAGGGAATAACCTCTCGGTCATTGAATTCTATTACCGAGTCTTTCATCATTTTTTGTTCTTCTGAAAAATCTTCAGGAGTAAATACATCTTCACATTTGGTTTCTTTTACCAAGAATTGACCACCTCTTAAGATGTCCTTTTCAGTTGTTTCCATTTTATAGTAGTATTAAGTTCTCTTTAATTTAAAAATTCAAATATTCCACATGCACCTTGACCTGTACCTACGCACATGGTTACAGCTCCATACTTTCCTTTCATGTCACGTTTGCGCATTTCGTCAAATAATTGTACTGATAGTTTGGCGCCAGTACACCCTAAAGGATGACCCAAAGCAATAGCTCCACCATTTACATTTACGATATCAGGGTTTAATCCTAATTCACGAATAACTGCAAGAGATTGTGATGCAAAAGCTTCGTTTAATTCAATTAATGATAAATCTTCTTGCTTTAAATTGGATTGAGCCAAAGCTTTTGGAATGGCTTTTACAGGACCAATGCCCATGATTCTCGGTTCGACACCTGCTGCAGCGTAACTAACCAAACGAGCGATAGGTTGCAAGTTTAATTCCTTAACCATGTCTTCACTCATCACCATAACAAATGCAGCACCATCACTCATCTGTGAAGAGTTTCCGGCTGTAACACTTCCACCTTGTGCAAATACAGGGCGTAATTTTGCTAAAGCTTCTAGGCTTGTTCCTTTTCTTGGTCCTTCGTCTTTGGTTACTGTGTAAGTTTTAGTCGATTTTTTACCATTTTCATCAATATATGTTTGCTCAATTTCTATAGGAATAATTTGATCTTGAAAGCGATTTTCAGCCTGTGCTTTCAAAGCTTTCATATGTGAGTTGTATGAAAACTCATCCTGATCTTCACGCGATACCTTAAATTGATTGGCTACAGCTTCAGCGGTATTTCCCATTCCCCAATAATAATCAGCATGACCTGAATTTACAATATCATAATTGAGTTCTGGTTTATAACCAGACATTGGAACTGAACTCATGCTTTCGGCACCACCAGCAATAATACAATTAGCCATTCCAGACTGAATTTTTGCAGTCGCCATACCAATAGTTTCAATTCCAGAAGAACAAAAACGATTAACGGTGACTCCAGGAACATCTACTATATCCAATCCCATCAAGGAGATTAATCGTCCCATGTTTAAACCTTGAGAACCTTCAGGCATCGCATTACCAACCATAACATCGTCAATACGTTTTGCATCTAAATTTGGCAGCTCGTTCATCATATATTTGATGGTTTCTGCCGCTAATTCGTCTGTTCTTTTAAAACGAAATACTCCTCTTGGTGCTTTGCCAACAGCAGTTCTGTATGCTTTAACTATATATGCTTGTTTCATTTTTAGTTTCTTAAAGGTTTACCTGTTTTCAACATGTGTTGAATCCGCTCTAGTGTTTTTCTTTCAGTACAAAGACTTAAAAAAGCTTCTCTTTCTAAATCCAATAAATATTGCTCACTAACATTTGTTGGTTCACTTAAATCACCTCCAGCCATCACATAAGCCAATTTATTAGCAATTTTTTGATCATGCACACTTATATAATTACTTGCCTCCATTGAATCTGTTCCTACTAAAAATAATCCGAGTGCCTGTTTGCCTAATACTTTTATGTCTTTGCGTTTTATAGGTTGAGTATAGCCTTGTTCCGCCATCAATTTTGCATAGGTTTTTGCAGTAGCAATTTGTCTGTCTTTATTAACAACAACAATATCTTTTCCTTTTTGAAGAATGTTTGTGTCAAAAGCCTCGTAAGCAGAGGTTGACACCTTTGCCATAGCAATTGTTAAAAAGTGCTCTCGTAGTATATTAAGTTCTACATCACCTTTTTGAAATAAATCTTGAGCACGAAGCGTCATTTCTTTTGAACCACCACCACCAGGAATCACGCCAACACCAAACTCAACTAAACCAATATAAGTTTCGGAAGCAGCAACTATTTTATCAGCATGCAAGGATAATTCACAACCACCACCCAAGGTCATTCCATGAGGTGCAGAAATGGTTGGTATCGATGAATAACGCATGCGCATCATAGTATCTTGGAAATATTTGATAGCCATGTTAAGTTCATCATATTCTTGCTCAACTGCCATCATGAAAATCATTCCAATATTAGCACCAACCGAGAAGTTTGTTGCTTGGTTACCAATTACTAATCCTTGAAAATCTTTTTCAGCTAAATCGACTGCTTTATTTATTCCTGCTAAAACATCTCCACCAATAGTGTTCATCTTACTTTGGAATTCACAGTTCAAAATACCATCACCTAAATCTTCAATAACTACACCTGAATTTTTAAATACTTCATTAGATTTTCTGATGTTGTCTAAAATGATAAATGAATCTTGGCCAGGAATTTTTTCTTGTGACTTTTTTGGAATATTATAAGCAAATGTTGCTCCATCTTTTACAGTATAGAAAGATGAATTACCAGAATTAAGCATTTCAGTTACCCAAGCGGAAGGATTTTTTCCTTCTACTTTCATGATTTCAATTCCTTTTTCAACACCAATAGCATCCCAAATTTGGAAAGGACCATGTTCCCAACCAAATCCAGCTTTCATGGCTTCAAAAATAGCGCTAAAATTTTTTCTATAGAATTCACCCGCTTTATCTTTTCCTGAAATTAGTATAGGAAAACGATCTATGACTTTATCAACTGTTTTTGTTAATTCTAATGTTCCAAATTTTGCCGATTTCTTTTTTCGATATTCCATGGTATCAAGATCCAAGGATAGAATCTCACTTTTACCATCTTCACCTTTTACTTTTTTATAAAACCCTTGACCAGTTTTACTTCCTAACCACTTGTTTTCCATCATAGCATTGATGAAATCTGGAAGTTTGAATAGTTCATGAGCTTCATCATCTGGGCAGTTTTCATAAATACCATTAGCTACATGAACTAATGTATCTAAACCTACAACATCAACTGTTCTGAAAGTTGCTGATTTTGGTCGACCAATAACTGGACCAGTCAATTTATCTACTTCTTCTATTGTTAGGCCTAATTCTTTGACTTGATGGAATAGGCTTTGAATTCCAAAAATTCCAATACGATTACCGATGAAAGCAGGAGTATCTTTAGCAACTACCGAAGTTTTACCCAAATACTGTTCACCATATCCGTTTAGAAAATTTAAAACTTCTTGAGAAGTTTTAGGACCAGGAATGATCTCAAATAATTTTAAGTATCGTGCTGGATTAAAAAAGTGAGTCCCACAGAAATGCTTTTGAAAGTCTTCACTGTGACCTTCGCTCATAAAATGAATTGGAATTCCAGAAGTATTTGAGGTAACAAGTGTTCCAGACGTTCTGTGCTTTTCTACACTTTCAAATACTTGTTTCTTTATATCTAAACGTTCTACTACAACTTCAATAATCCAGTCGACATCTTTTATTTTAGATATGTCATCTTCTAAATTACCAGTTATAATTCTTTCAGCAAATTTCTGATGGTATATAGGTGAAGGTTTAGACTTTAATGCAGATTGCAAAGAAGAGTTTACAATACGATTTCTTACGGTTTTATCTTTCAGAGATAGTCCTTTTGCTTTTTCAGCATCGTTTAGTTCTCGAGGAACAATATCCAGCAAAAGAACTTCTACACCAATATTGGCAAAATGACAAGCAATCCCACTTCCCATAATCCCGGAACCTATAACTGCTACTTTTTTAATGATACGTTTACTCATATTATATAAGTTGTTCTTTTTGATTGTAAATTTTCTTATTTGATATCATATTATTAATAAGTTCTGCAACTTCATAAAAATGATCTATTTTGACTTGTGAAATATTATTGAGAATAGCTTCATTAAAAGTGAGCACTTTTTCTCTAGAATATGCACGCTTTTCGCGACCAAATTCTGTTAAATGAATAATTACACCACGACCATCTTCTGGGTTTGGTTTGCGTTCAATCAAACCTTTTTCTTCCATAGTCTTAAGCGTTCTAGATAGGCTAGTGGCTTCCATACCCATTTTTGGACCAAGAGAAGTAGAAGGCGTTCCATTTTCTGGATCAATACTTAATAACGCAAAACCTGTTGCCATTGTAGTATCAAATTGAGCCGCCTCTTCATTATACATTTTATTAATGGCTAGCCAAGTGGTCCTGAAAACATAATCTATTGTTTTATCTTTCATACATTAAATTTGTAAAGTTCAAATATATGAAAAAATATTATGCGTGCATAATAAATATATAAAAAAATATAGCTCTTTTAAACAAAAAAACCACCTCAATTGAGGTGGTTTTTTTAAAAACCATTCCAATGACAGCGCCAATAATAGCCGTCATAACAATTCCAATAACTACATCAAGAGCCATTAACTCAAATGTTGCACCTGAATCCATGGCCATATTAAAGAAATTATAAAATAAGCCGATAAATAGACCAATTACAGCTCCAGCTTTAGCTCCAGTGGCCAAAGTTGTTATTTGAGCCCATTTGGTATAGATATAAGCTACAAATAATCCGAAAGTAAGACAGCCTAGAAATATCATAATCATTGTATTCGAACTTTCTTCAGGCTGTGGAAATGTGTCTGCGAAAATAATTCCATAAAACAACCATCCAAGAAGGAAGTCAACAATACCTCCGACAACGCCGGAAACTACAAAATTTTTTGTTTTCATTATGTAAGATTTTATTAGTTAGTAGTTTAAAAATATCAAAAAAATATGAAATTGATAATATTTTGAATAAAAACTTATGAACTTAATGAATTTTAATTAATAATACTGATGATATTTTACTAAAAAAACAATTTGTATAAAAACATTAATTCTAGTAGTGATAAATAATTAGAGAAAAATTAATTATAAATTTTATGGTATAGATTAATGTATTTTTCTTTTATAATTTTTCTTCTCATTTTCATAGTAGGAGTTAGGTGCCCACCATTTATAGTCCAAACTTCCGGGGTAAGCTCGAAACGCTTTATTTGTTCCCACTTACCAAATTTGGAGTTGCATTTGTCTACTTCTTTTTGAATTCGTTTTATGATGATTTCCGAAGATGCAATTTCTGCTTCGCTAAAACCGACGTTCTTTTCCTTTCGTTTTATCCAATCTCTAACAAACCCGAAATTAGGTTGGATTAGGGCCGCAGGCATTTTTTCACCTTCACCAATTACCATAACCTGTTCTATAACTCTGGATTGTTTCAATTCATTTTCAATAAGTGCTGGGGCTACATATTTTCCGCCAGAGGTTTTGAACATTTCTTTTTTTCGATCTGTTATTTTCAAAAAACCTTCTAAATCTATTTCACCAATATCACCCGTATGAAAATAATTGCCAGACATGACTTCGGCAGTCTTTTCTTCATCTTTGTAATAGCCTAGCATGACATTAGGTCCTTTAACAAGAATTTCACCATCTTCGGCAATTTTCACTTCAACATTGTTAATAATGCGTCCAACGGTTCCAATTTTAAATCCACCATGACGTTGATCGTTCACAGAAATAACCGGTGACGTTTCTGTTAAGCCATAACCTTCCATTATAGGCATGCCTGCTGCAGCAAAAATTCTGGTTAATCTTGGTTGTAGAGCGGCACTACCCGAAACCATTAAATCTAAATTACCACCTAAACCTTCTTTCCATTTATTGAAAATGAGTTTTCTGGCTAATTGTAATTGTTTTTCGTACCACCATCCATTAGCTCCATAAGGTTCATATTTTAAACCTATTTCTACAGCCCAAAAGAAAAGCTTCTTTTTCAAACCTGATAATTCACTTCCTTTAGCTACAATCTTATCATAAACTTTTTCATATAAACGCGGTACGGCAGTCATAACATTGGGTTTCACCTCTTTTAGATTATCAGCCATAGCATCTATAGACTCTGCAAAATAAATCTCAACACCACAATATTGATACAGGTATAAAATCATGCGTTCAAAAACGTGACAAACAGGAAGAAAGCTTAAGGCTTTAGATTTTCCATAATCAAAGGGAACGCGTTTTTCACTATCAATGACATTAGATACGATATTATTATGAGATAGCATGACACCTTTAGGCTTTCCTGTTGTTCCTGAAGTATAAATTAATGTTGCTAGATCGTTTGGTTTCACTTGGTTTTTTCTGTCTTCAACAACATTTTGGTTAGATTCGTCTTCACCTAATTTTAAAATCTCACCCCAATGCAATTCATTTTCAATAGTATTAAACGTATAAACCGCTTTCAGTTTCGTATTTCTTTTTATGGCATTTAATTTTTCTAATATGGCATCATCAGAAACAAAGCAATATATCGCTTCAGAATGGTTTAAAATATACTCATAATCTTCTTTACATATTGTAGGATAAATGGGTACATTTTGAGCGCCAACTTGTAGAATGCCAATATCTACAATATTCCATTCTGTTCTGTTGGTAGAAGATATAACAGCAATTTTATCGTTTGGCTGAACGCCTAAATGCAATAATCCACGACTTAAAGCATTGGAGCCTGTCGCGCGGCCGGCCGAGCCGGATCAGGTCGGTCAGATCCCTTTGTTCGACGAGCTCGAAGTTCCGCCGCGCGGCGTAGTCGA
>JARRKS010000016.1:0-8407 GCA_037387865.1 Flavobacteriaceae bacterium | reverse complement strand
TTGGCCCTTACTACTCTCAATTCATTGATCTGTTCTTGCTGATACGCATAACATCCTTTGCGTTTTCCTACAAAAATCTTTTCAGAATGAATTGGTGCATATTTAAGCAGTTCGTCATTAATAAGTGCATCATATAAAATCACATCTGCAGACTCCAATGCTTTTATTGCTTTAAGCGTAATTAAGTCAGGATCTCCTGGACCTGCTCCTACAACTGTTAATTTTGGGGTTTTAGAATTCATAGCAAATTGTTTTAAACCGCATTTTTTACAATCTCATTATCTTTCACTTCTTTTTCTCTAAATGCCTTTACATATTCTAGAAACCCTTTTGAGCTTTCTATATAATTAACAGCAAATTCTTTTGAAGGTGTATATTTTCTAATTTGATAAATTAGTTCTGAAAATGATGTTCCTAAAACTATTTTATTACTAGCAATAAAAGTTTCCTCAAATTGACTGATAATCCCAGCTTGGGTATTGGTTTTAATATTTTCTGCTAATAATAAGGCTTTAGCAGAATTCACCATAGCACTATAAGCATGATAAATAGCATTTGAATACACTTTGTCATTAAAAGATTTTTGCGCTTCTTCAATCTTTTCTTCACTTTCTAAAAATAAGGTTGAGACTAAATCAATTACCACGCCGGCACATTCTCCAATACCAATTGCTTTTTTATAAACTTCTTCGCTTCCCCAATCAATAAATTCATCTTGTGTAAGACTTGATATATCCGAAAGGTCTGTAAACAGTTCATAAAAATATCTTTCACCTTGCTGCCTATAATAATCCACAAAAAGTTTTCCATTGGCGTTTGCTTCATAGTCATTTAAAATACGTCTTAATGCTTCAGGTCCTCTTTTACTCGGAACTTTCACAACCTTGTCTGCAAAATAACCATTACCATTTCCAAGATTACCACCTCCTAATAATACCTGAAGTGCAGGCACTACCAATTTATCTTTAGTTCTAATAGACATTCCTTGAAAACCAATATTAGCCATGTTATGCTGACCACATGCGTTCATGCAGCCACTTATTTTTATAACTAAATCGTTATTATCTAAATATTGAGGATATTCCTTTTTAATGACTCTCTCTAGCTCGTCTGCAATGCCTGTACTACTGGATATTCCTAGATTACAAGTATCTGTTCCTGGACAAGCTGTTATATCTACCGCTTTGTTATAACCTGCTTCAGCAAACCCTAATTTTATTAATTCCGTGTAGAAAAATGGGATTAATTCTTCTTTGACAAAAGGAATTAAAATATTTTGTCTTAATGTTAATCTAATTTCTCCAGCAGCATACTTTTCAACCAAACTAGCTAATAACCTTGCTTTGTCCGTGTAGAAATCTCCCAACAAGACTTTGATGCCTATTGCAACGTAACCTTTTTGCTTTTGGGGAACAATGTTGGTAGTTTTCCAAAGATTATAGGCTTGCTGGTCTTGAACTTCTACTTTTGGTGTTTCAACATGAACTGGAGCTGATGCAATGTATGATTCTGCATCAATAGGCACTGATTTAAATTCAATAGCGTTTTGTTCAGCTTTGACTAATTCTTTGAAAGCTTCCAGTCCAATGTCTTTTATTAAAAATTTTATTCTTGCTTTAGCTCGGCTCTTACGTTCGCCATGACGGTCGAAAATTCTTAAAACACCTTCCATAACAGGTATGATCTTATTGGAAGGTAGAAAAGAATATAGTTCATCTGCATGTCTTGGTTGTGAACCCAAACCTCCACCAAGCATTACTTTAAAACCACGAACACCATTTTCTATTTTGGCAATAAAACCGAGATCATGCATATAAGAAAGCCCTGTATCTTCATCAGATGATGAAAATGAGACCTTAAACTTTCTTCCCATTTCTTGGCAAATTGGGTTTCTTAAAAAGAATTTAAAAACAGCTTCTGCATAAGGTGATACATCAAAAGGTTCTTTTGGGTCTATACCAGCAGTTTCTGATGCAGTTACATTTCTTACAGTATTACCGCAAGCTTCTCTTAATGTAATATCATCTCTTTCTAATTCTGCCCAAAGTTCTGGTGTTCTCTCAAGACTTACATAGTGAATTTGAATATCTTGTCTGGTTGTGATATGTAATCGGCTCCTTGAGTATTCGTCTGAAACATCACATATTCTTCTTAATTGCTTACTTAATACTTTTCCGTATGGTAGCTTTATTCGAACCATTTGAACGCCTTCTTGACGCTGACCATAAACACCACGTGCCAATCGAAGACTTCTGAATTTTTCTTCATCAATCTTCCCGTTATTGAATAGTTCAATCTTATTGGCCAATTCAATAATATCTTTTTCTACAACTGGGTTTTCTATTTCGGTTCTAAAACTTTGCATTTTACTTTTCTAATTATTGCAAATGAATTCCACATTCTCTATTTGCTAGCACTTTGGTTACATCGTAATAACTAACATTTTTATGTAAATTATTTTCTTCGATGTAACGATCTAAATCCGCATCTGTCCAATAGTAAAAAGGGCTTATTTTTAAAATTCCGTCTTTACTAAAACTTAAAATGTCTTTCTTAGTTCTTAATTCGGTTTGTCTTACTCTTATGTTAGTAAACCAAACTTTAGGTTGATGTTCTTTTAAGGCTCGACGAAATGGTTCTAATTTTACTATTTCTGTAAATTCTTTATGTTTTGGGTCTGTCACTTCTGGTATTCCTATAGTTGAATCTATAAATTCTCTACTTTTTAATGGAATATAGGTATGAACGTTAAGTTTGTATTTATTGATAACGTTCATGGCATGATCATAGGTTTCTGGAGTGTTGTATCCTGTATCGCACCAAATAACATTAATGTTTTTATCTTTTCTGAAAAAGGTGCTTAACAACACTTCAGAATACACTCCAAAGCTTGTTGTTACAATTCTTTCATTTGTAAGCGTTAATGCCCAATCGATAATTTCGTCTGGTGTTTTATCTCTTAATTCCTTATTTAATGCTTCTATATTTAGGTTTTTCATATTCCTGTTTCAAAAAATTAATATTATTAATCCTATTACCCTATCGGATTACTAGATTAAAATGCTAAATTATTCAAATTTTTGAACTATGCAAACATTTTTCCAATAAAAATTAGTTAAATTAAATCGGCTAAAGACTTATGGTTGAAGATGTTTAATGTACTATCCCTAACTTCAATCATTAAATTATGGACTGCGCAGGCATTTTCATCTGGACAATCTGAACATGTCTCATAAAAGTTTAAACTAACGCAAGGCACCATAGCTATGGGCCCTTCAAGGATTCTCATAACAGGAGCCATTTTTATGTCTTTCGGATCCTTCAGTAAATAATAACCTCCTCCTTTACCCTTTTTTGAGCCTAAAAACCCATTTTTACGTAGTGTTAACAAAATACTTTCTAAAAATTTTTGCGAAATATTCTCTTCTTTAGAAATAACACTTATCTGAACAGGTTTTCTATCTTCCTGTCTTGCTAAATAGGTCATGGCTTTAATGCCGTACTTTGTTTTCTTTGAAATCATTCATCCAAAGATAACCAAATTATCAAATTATTGTAAGGCTTGGTTCAAATCGTTAATAACATCTACAACATTCTCTAATCCAACAGAAACTCTAACTAGTCCATCTGTGATTCCAACTTCCAATCTGTCTTCCTCACTTAATTTACTATGTGTTGTTGATGCAGGATGAGTAATAATAGTTTTAGTATCTCCGAGATTTGCAGAAAGTGAACATAACTTAATTGCGTTTAAAAAATTTCTTCCAGCTTCAATACCTCCTTTAACTTCAAATGCTACTATATTTCCTCCATGTTTCATTTGTTTTCTTGCAATATGGTGTTGAGGATGTGATTTTAAAAATGGATATTTAACCCAATTCACATTTTTATGATTTTCTAAAAACTCTGCAACTTTCAATGCATTTTCACAATGCTTATCAACTCTAACAACCAAAGTCTCTAAACTTTTTGAAAGTAACCAGGCATTAAAAGGTGACAATGATGGACCAGTATTACGAGAAAACAAATAAATCTCTCTTACTAAATCTTTTCTACCTACCGTTATACCGCCTAGAACGCGTCCTTGACCGTCAATCAATTTTGTCGCAGAATGCACAACCAAATCAGCACCAAATTTGATAGGTTGCTGTAAATAAGGTGTTGCAAAACAATTGTCTATAATTAAGATGAGATTATGCTTTTTTGCAATACGTCCCAACAATTCCAAATCTAAAACATCAACTGCTGGGTTTGTTGGTGATTCTGCAAATAATATTTTAGTTTTCGGCGTTATTAAACTTTCAATTTTGTCTACTTCATTAACACCAAAATAACTGGTGTTAATATTCCATTTTGGAAAATAATTAGTGAATAATGAATGTGTAGAACCAAATACAGAACGTGCTGAAACTATATGGTCTCCACTATTAAGCAATGCTGCCAAACTTGAAAATATAGCGGCCATACCTGTTGCAAATGCAAACCCGTCTTCTGCGCCTTCCATTTTACAAATCTTATCTACAAACTCTGTGGTATTTGGATTTGTAAAACGGCTATAAATATTTCGCTTCTTTTCTTCTGTAAACGATGCACGCATATCTTCTGCATCTTCAAATACAAAACCCGAACTTAAATATAGCGGACTTGAATTTTCTAAAAATTGGGTGTGTTCTATTTGGGTTCTTATGGCGTTAGTTTCAAAATTATCTTTACTCATTTTCTAAATGTTTTTCTCTGTTAATCTTAATATATCTCCAAAAACACCTCTAGCCGTTACTTGTGCTCCAGCTCCAGCACCTTGAATAACAATAGGGTGTTCTCCATAGGATTCAGTAAAGATTTCAAAAATAGTATCTGAACCTCTTAAGGAACCTAATGGCGAATTTTCTTGAACTGAAACTAATTTTACTTCCAGTTCTGCCCCATATTCATTTTCTAAATTACCATGTAAGTCACCAATATATCTTAAAACCTCATTAGGTTTTAGATTACTTTTTAAATCCTCAAATTGTTGATTGAGCTTATCCATAGAAATCAAAAATGACTCTACTGGAATTTCTTTTAAGTCTGCTGGAATTAAACTTTCAACCTTGACATCTGAAATTTCATTATACAAATCGAGTTCTCTTGCTAAAATGAGAAGTTTTCTTGCCACATCTTTTCCTGATAGATCTTCACGTGGATCTGGTTCTGTTAACCCTAGTTTCATTGCATCTTTTAAAATCGTTGAAAACTGCTTTTCTTCAATAGAAAACTTATTAAAAAGATAACTGATTGTTCCAGAAAAAATGCCTCTAATTCTTGTAATATTTTCTCCAGAAAGATGTAACAATTTTATGGTATCTATTAATGGCAAACCTGCTCCAACATTGGTTTCATACAAATATCTTTTTTGGTGCTTTTTAAGGTTTTCACGCAAAGAATTGTAGAAATCTAAATGAATTGTATTTGCTGTTTTATTCGATGACACTAAATCAAATCCGTTCTCTATCAAAGTATTATAATTTTCTACAAAATCTTTGCTAGCTGTGTTATCAATTGCGATTAAATTTTCCAAGTGATACTCTTTTGCAAAATTTAAAACATCCTCTATTTGATAATCTTGTGCATTAACCTGAATGTCTTTTTTCCAATTGTTACTTACTCCATTTTTATTAAATAGAGCTTGTTTTGAATTCGCTATGCAAAATATGTTAAGTTTTATTCCTTTTCGTTTTTCAATATCGTCTTGTGATGAAATAACCTGATCAATCAACGCGCTTCCAACCAAACCATGACCAAAAACAGCAAGGTTTACTTTCTTGGATATCCCAAAGATTTCACCATGAATAACGTTAAGCGCTTTGTGGAGTTCTTGCTTTTTAACTACTAAACTCACATTGCTTCCAGTAACAGTATTATTGAATAACAATGGTGTGATTTGATTTCTAATTAAGGCATTAAAGGGTTTATGAAACGTGCTTAAGTCCTGGCCAATAATAGAAATAACTGAAACACTATCTATAATTGAAATGTTGTTCACATCTTTTGAATAGAAATCATTTTCAAACTCCTGCTCTAGTGCAATTACTGCATCTGATGCTTTTGCGGCATCAACAACAAGTCCTATACCTCTTTCTGAAGAACCTTGAGAAATAATACTAACACTAATATTCTGATTACTTAAAGCCTTAAAAATTCTGGCATCAACACCAACTTTACCCAGAAGTCCTCTGCCTTCAAAATTAACTAAAGAAACATTCTCCAGAACCGAAAGCGATTTGATGCCTTTTCGATTTGTTCTTGCCTTAATTAATGTTCCTTTATCTTCAGGATTGAACGTGTTTAAAATTCTTAATGATATATTCTTCTCTAGAAGTGGTATAATGGTTTTGGCATGCAAAACTGTAGTCCCAAAATTGGCAAGCTCATTGGCTTCACTAAAAGATAGCTCATCTATTCGTTTTGCATCATGCACCAAATCTGGATTAGCTGTATAAATACCATCTAAATGTGTGTAATTTTGAAGCTCTTCGGCATCTAAATAATTAGCTAATAAAGACGCTGTATAGTTGCTCCCATTTCTACCTAGTGTAGTGGTTTCATTATTTTTATTTGAAGCTATAAAACCTGAAACAACGCTTACAATACCATTTTTTTGCTTAAAATGATTTATAATATTGTCTTTTGAAATATGAAGATTTGGTTGTGCTTCACCAAAAACATCATTGGTTTTTATTAAGTTCCTAGAATCTATAGCTTCGGCATTTATATTATTTTGTTTTAGCAAATGTGTAATCATTTTTATAGATAGTAATTCACCTTGTGCCAGAACCTCATCTTTAGTTTTTTTGCTATAGTCTCCAATTAATCTTACGCCGTTAAAAAGGCGTTCCAAAGTTGAAAATTCATCTGAAAAATCTATATTTTCCTGATTATTCTTTTGGTAATTTTTAAAAGCTTCAAATTGTTCACTGTAAGACTGGTTATTTTTTGCCTTATCTAAAATTAATTCAAGCTCATTAGTTGCATTTCCTCTGGCAGAAACTACTACAGTTATTTTTTCGCCAGTTTCCACTTTATTTTTTATGATTGTAATTGCTCTGTCTATTCCCTCTTCATTAGCCAAAGATTTGCCTCCAAATTTTAATACTTTCATTTTTTGGTTAAGAGAGTTTGGTCTGAAAATACCTTCAATAATCTTCTCAAGTTGTTCGTATTCTATTAAAAAAGCATCATGTCCATGCACAGAATTAATTTCGTTATATGTTACATTTGGATGTGTTAGAGCCAACTGTTTAAAAGTTTCTTTATTCTCTTCTGCTGTAAAAAACAAATCTGAATCTACTCCAATAATATGAATATTAGCATTAATAGAATCCAATACATTAAAGTCTTCTTGTCTGTCTTTTGTAGCATCAATAGTCTTTAAAAGTTGATTCATTAATTTGTAAGCAGATAACTGAAAACGCTCTTGTAATTTGTTTCCATGATGAAGCAACCAACTTTCTACATTAAAGATTTTTAATTCTTCATTTTTTGTCCGTTGAAAGCGTTCTTTAAAAGATTTTGGTGTTCTATAGCATAACATGGCATGCATTCTTGCATCATGAACTGGATTGTTGGAATTTAATAGAAATTGTTCTTGTATTTGGCAATTGGCAATAAGCCAATCTGTGCTCTTCCAATCTGTAGCAATTGGTATTAAGTGTTCAGTGATATTGGGGTTAATTACAGTCATTTCCCACGCAATGCCTCCACCTAATGAACCTCCAATAATAGCGAAAAGTTTATCGATTTTTAGCTCTTCAAGACCAAAAAGAAAAATCCTGGCAATATCTCTTGCTACAAAATCTTTATAATTTTCTATCACAAAACCATCATAACCATTTCCAGGAATATTGAATGCAAGCACTGTATAACTATTGGTATCAATAACTTTTTTATTTCCTATAAGGTCCTTCCACCAGCCATCTTTTCCAGATACATTGCTATTTCCTGTTAGCGCATGGTTTACTAGCACCACTGGCGCAGTTCCCAAAGGTTTGCCAAACAACTGGTAACTTAACTTTAAGGTAGGAATACTTTTACTATTTACTGTATAATAATCTCTAATATCTATATTTTGAAGTTCTTGTTTCAATTTAATTACGCATTTACTGGAGCATTGATTAAAGCAAAAGCTTCTTTTAAATCGGTTTTAAGATCTTCAATATTTTCAATGCCTACTGATAATCTAATTAAGTCTGATGTCACACCAGCAGATTCTTGCTCATCTTCTGTTAATTGTTGATGTGTTGTACTTGCAGGGTGAATTATTAGTGATTTTGTATCTCCAATATTGGCTAACAACGAGAACAATTTGGTATTGTCTGCTATCGTATTCGCGGCATCATTGCCTCCTTTTGCCCCAAAGGTAACTATTCCA
>JARRKS010000015.1:0-13507 GCA_037387865.1 Flavobacteriaceae bacterium | reverse complement strand
GATCAAAAACACGTTCACCAAACCCAATAAGTATTCCAATCCAAACACCAAATTGAGCGCCATTCGAAACACTATGTGAGCCTCTAGCCCATTTAGAATAGATAGAAGAAACCGCAAAAGCAGAGATTAAACATGCAATAATTAAATGAATATGATCCGGATTGCTTTCTTCACTAGACGAAAAAAGATAAGGTCCAACAACTTCCCATAGAAAGTAACCACCTAAATAGAGCCAAATCGCTCCTACTACTGTCGAAATTAAATTAGTTTTTGAAA
Source organism: Flavobacteriaceae bacterium (assembly GCA_037387865.1). Classification (GTDB taxonomy): domain Bacteria; phylum Bacteroidota; class Bacteroidia; order Flavobacteriales; family Flavobacteriaceae; genus Gilvirhabdus. Next base: position 13,231 of record JARRKS010000015.1, on the reverse strand, counting down.
ACATAATAAATAGTTTTAGTTAGTAAATATTTAATTAAATATAGCTAAAATTATGATATTCGTAATTAATCTATAAAAATGTTATAAACAATACAATTTGTTACAATTGCCGTATTTTTACGTCTAATTAATATTATTATTAACTTTATAACATTCTTAAAAGATTCAAGCCAAATGAAAAATGAAGATTATCTAGAATCACCAATGCTTATAAAGATAAGCTTTAACAAGCTATTACAACAGTATGATAAGTTGAGTGAGAGCGAAGATGAATTTATTGTAGAAAAAGCTAAACGAATATTAAAGATTCAAGAATCTTTCCCTGAATTGAGAGATGGGTTTTCAGATTTTTCCTTATTAAATAAGTATGAAAACGAAATAAAATTCATTTTACAAGACTCCTTTAACGATGTATTGACCAATAATGAAATTAAGGCTGCATCCGTTCCTTTTCAAAATACCATATTCAACCTTTCAGAACGTTTTAAAAAAATAATTAAACCAGCTGGAGAAAATTTTGAGCTCAAGATACAGAACATGCCAGAAGACGATACGTATATTATTGCATGTACTATTATTCTAAAATTTTGTTATGGTTATAATTTAAATTTAAGAAGACCATTCTTTTATGAAATACCTGATGAAAAAGGAATTATTCGCTACTATAAAATTTTATATAATGCTGATTTTGTTGAGATTATACCTACAGAAAAGGCTAAAAAAATTACTCAAGCAGATGTAGATGAGTTATTGGATAACTATGATGATTTAAGCCTTTGGAAAGAAAAATTTCCGCCTGAAAGCTATATTTTTAATGGTTTTGTGATTTCCAATATGTTTGATGTCACAGACGATCAGTCTATTTCAAACATCAAATCCAGCTTAATTACTGAAGGTAAACTTTATCATGAAAAGCCAGTGGCATTATTCCATGATATTTTCCGTTCGTTTTTAAACGTTAAAGACCTGGAAGTGGGCTTTTCACTTTTTGATAAGGAGGATAATACGTTTAAACGTTTTTATGGTGGAGCAGGTTTAAATAGTTATTTGTTGAATAAAGAAGACCATAAACAATGTAAAGAATCTCTATGTAAATGGTCATATAATCAATTAGTAAATGAGAAAAAATACTTCTCAATTTCAGATATAGATATAGCTTATGAATTATCTAAAGGAAAAGCACCACAAATTAATTCTTTTAAAGATCAAGGTATTAAAAGTGTAGTACTTGCTCCAATTGCAAATGATAAAGAACTATTAGGAATTTTAGAACTGGTTTCTTACAAACCAAAAGCATTAAACAGTATAAATGCCAATAAACTTACAGATGTGATGCCCTTTATTTTAAGTGCTGTAGAGCGTTCTAAAGCTGAAAGAGAAAATTTAATTGAAGCGGTAATTCAACAAGAATGTACATCAATACATCCTAGTGTACATTGGAAGTTTAAAGAAGAGGCTAGTAATTTTATTAGAGAACATTCAAAAGGAAATGACGTATCGTTCAAGAAAATTACTTTTGAAGATATATATCCGCTTTACGGACAGATAGATATAAAGGGTTCATCTGAAGCAAGAAATAAGGCTACTATTAAAGATTTGCAGTTGCAGCTTAAGGATGCCAGAGAAATTCTTTTAGATGTATTAAATATTAATTTTTTACCAATTTATGAAGAATTAATTTTTCAAATAGATGGTTTTTTAGAGAATTTGGAAACCCATTTTCAAGTAGATAGCGAACAGAAAATAAAAGACTTTTTTGTCAATGAAATAACGCCACTATTTTATCATTTGCTGCAAGAAAAAGTTTTGTCAACTAGAATTGAAGCATATTTAGATAGTATAGATGGCAAACTGAATGTGGTATATAAATACCTTAAGGAATATGACGATACAGTTTCTTTGATTAACAAAAGGATGAGTACACTTTTGGATAACAAACAAATTGAAGCACAAAAGATGTATCCTCACTTTTTTGAACGATTTAAAACCGATGGTGTTGAACACAATATGTATATAGGTCAGTCTATTACCAAAGAAGACTCCTTTAATAAAATCTATCTATATAATTTGCGGTTATGGCAATTGCAAGTGATGTGTGAAATGGAAAATGAATATTATAAGCATCAAGGAGAACTCCCAATAAATTTAGATGCAACATCAATGATACTAGTTTTTGGTTCGCCTTTAGCAATTAGTTTTAGAATGGATGAAAAACAATTTGATGTTGATGGCACCTACAATGCCAGATATGAGATTGTAAAAAAGAGAGTTGATAAGGCCTACATCAAGGGCACAAAAGAAAGAATTGCTCAAAAAGGAAAAATTACTATTGTGTATTCTCAAAAAAATGATGAGTTAGAATATTTAAAATATATTAAGTTCTTACAATCAAAACACTATTTGGATGACGACATCGAGATTGTTGAACTACAAGATCTTCAAGCTGTAACAGGACTCAAGGCCATTAGAGTAAGTATTCTTTATAATAAAAGTGAAAATGACAAAGAATTTTATACTTACAACGATTTGATGAAAGAAATAAAATCTTAAGCATCAATATATTGAAAAGCAATAGCAAAGGCTGTAACGCTTATCAAAATCCCTATGATGAAAATTGTATAGGTTATTCTCAAGATTTTATATTTTCTATCTAATACTTTTCCTAAAAAATAAAGGTCTTTAATTAATGAATTGTAGAGGTAATCTTTATCTTTCATAAGTTGGTTCATAGCCCATTCAAAATCATCCAATTTCATCTTATGGAAATTACCAAAAAACAAGAGGTTTACTTTTTTATTTTCTACATCTTCCTTGGTAAACTGTCCACTTGTTACATTTGGTCTAGTAGCTAAAACAGATAAAATCATAGAGACAACAGTAAACGTAACAAAAATAATTGTTGGCCAAATTAAATATGCATTGTTATCTAATTTAGAAATTAAATTTGATAATACTAAAGACAATATAATAGCGTTTACTGAAAGCAAAATATTTGCTTTAGTATCAGCAATGTCACTTAAATCAATATGATTTCTTAAAGTTACCCTAAACATGGTTTCTATACCTCGATCAGGAATTTTTGCCTTCTTCTTTTTAAACGTAAGTTCTTCCTTTTTTAATTGTTCTTTTAATTCGGCTTGTTTGTGTTTATTTAAACTTTTGAATAATGTGGCAAGGTTCATGTCCTTACCGGTTTGCCAATTATTTAATGCAAAGTTTGTATGGAAGTTATGTTTTTTAGTTAAAAACGAAATGTTCTCTTCAGTCCATTCTACATCAGAAAATATTTTATCACTAGTTAATCTCCATTCATTTCTTAACAGCTCACTTATTTGTACAAACTCATTATCCTTAAAGTGCCCATAATCAGAATCACAAATTGCTTTTTCAAGTAAAGTCTTGGGCTCATAGTCCATTTTAGTTGCCAAAATCAAAGAAGAAATATCTTTTATTCTTCTTTCATCTATTCCTTTTTCAGACAGAAAAGCTTTGGCAATTTCTGCACTTTTTTCTTCATGATCTTCACATCCTTCAACAAATCCTGTATCATGAAACCAGGCTGCAATAATTAAATTTTCAGCATCAGCACCAGAAATATTTTCTCCTTCAATAATTTCTTGTATACTTTTAACCACACGTCTTGTATGCCCTAAATTATGGTAGACATAAAGGTGCGAAAGTTTATTTGCTAATAGATTTGATACAAATATTTCTACTTCTTTGTGTAAATTGTCCATGCATTGAATTATTTTTACTAAAATAGTTAATTATTTAAAATGAGGTTTTATATAAATACATTACTGATTTTTATTTCATTGCTTATATCTGCATGTGCTACATATAAGCCGCAATATGACAATAGTTATGTTCAGGAAAAATTTCCTCATGATAAAACGATAAAGCATTCATTTTATTTGATTGGTGACGCTGGAAATTCGTCATTTGGAGAACAGACAGACGCGCTTAAAATGTTGAAAGAGGATTTAAAATTAGCAAAATGAAGAACAGCGTGCATTAGCAGAACATCGATTAAAAGTACAAACTCAATTAGCAAAAGGTTTTAAAGGCAGAACTATTTTTATTCCTGGAAATCATGATTGGTATTCAGGCGGATTAAAAGGTTTGAAACGTCAAGAAAGATTTGTTGAAGACTTAATAGGGAAGAACTCGTTTTTACCAGAAGATGGATGCCCAATAAAACGAATTAAAATTGGCAATAATATTGTCTTGCTTATTGTAGATTCTTCATGGTATTTAACCAATTGTGATAAGCACCCAACCATGAATGATGATTGTGAAATAAAAACGCGAGAAGCTTTTTTTGATGAATTTGAAAGCGAAGTAAAAAAAGCAAGAGGAAAAACCACAGTTGTTGCAATTCACCATCCAATGTTTACAAATGGACCTCATGGGGGTCAATATGATTTTAAATCACATATGACACCGCTTCCAGTTTTAGGGACTTTTAAAAATCTAATTAGAAAAACAAGTGGAATTTCTCCTGAAGACTTGCAAAACAAAAGATATACAGAATTTAGAAAACGTCTCGTAACCTTATCTCAAGAAAATGATAAAATTGTATTTGTTTCTGGTCATGAGCATAATTTACAATACATTATAAAAGACAATTTGGCACAAATTATTAGTGGTTCAGGGTCTAAAGTAAATCCTACCAGAAATGTAGATGGTGGTAAATTCAGTTCTGGAGAATCTGGTTATGTAAGACTGGATATTTTTGATGACGGTTCGTCACATGTTCGTTTTTATTCTTCAACAGAAAATAACATCGTTTTTGAATCTTCTGTTTTGACTGAAGATAAAAAATATGACACGTCTAATTTGGATACAACATTCCAAAAGGAAGAAATTGCTTCAATTTATACTGAAGAAGAAACTAATAAAAGCAATTTCTACGAGAAAGTTTGGGGAGAACGCTATAGACAAGATTACAGTATAAATGTTACAGCGCCAACAGTTAATTTAGATACGCTCTTTGGTGGATTAAAACCGATTAGAAAAGGTGGAGGACATCAATCTGTTTCATTACGATTAGAAAATAAAGAGGGAAAAGAATATGTGCTACGAGCTATGCGAAAAAGCGCTACACAATATATTCAAGCAGTAGGTTTTAAAGATCAATACGTAGAAACTGATTTTGATGATACATTTACTGAAGATTTATTACTCGATTTTTTTGCAGGATCACATCCGTATGCATCTTTTGTTGTTCCAACACTTTCTGAAGCTGTGAATATTTATCATACAAATCCGGTTTTATATTATGTACCTAAACAAAAAGCACTTGGCAATTTTAATAATGAATTTGGCAATAAATTGTATATGATTGAAGAACGTCCTGGAGATGGTCATGGAGATAATCCAAGTTTTGGTTTTTCTAATGAAATTATTAGCACAGATGATATGCTTTACGATCTTCATAAAAACGAAAATCATCTTGTAGATGAAGACATGTATATACGAGCACGATTGTTTGATATGCTTATTGGCGATTGGGATAGACACCAAGACCAATGGCGTTGGGCAATATTTAAAGAGAATGGAAAGACTATTTACAGACCTGTTCCACGAGATAGAGATCAGGAATTTTCAATCATGGCAGATGGTTTTATGCCAGATTTGCTCACAAAGTTAATTCCAGATTTACGTCTATTAAAATCGTATGATGAAGAATTAAAAAGCCCTAAATGGTTTAATTTAGAACCTTATCCACTAGATAAAGCACTAATAACGAAATCTGATAAAACTGTTTGGGATAATCAAGTTCAGCAAATTGTTGATGTTTTAAATGATGATATTATTAATAGAGCATTTAATAATCTTCCAAAAGAAGTTAATCAAGAATCGGTTAATGAAATTAAAAGAAAATTAAAAGGAAGATTAAACTACCTACAGGAAATATCAGATACATATTATGCATATTTAAATAAGTATATAGTTATTATCGGAACAGATAAAGACGATTTGTTTGAGATAACAAGATTAGCAGATGGCAATACAAAAGTTGAAGCTTTTAGAATTAAAAAAGGAAAAAAAGGAGATTCCTTTCATAGCCGAACATACAATTCAAATGAAACCAAAGAAATATGGATTTATGGATTAGATGATGACGATGTTTTTAAGGTATTTGGTAATGGAGATAAACTAATTAAAGTACGTATTATTGGTGGACAAAATAACGATACATATAACATTGAAAACGGAAATGCAATTGTTTTGTATGATTATAAATCTAAAGAAAATACATTTTTAAGTGATAAAGGAAAGAAACGTCTCACAGACGATTACGAAATTAATGTTTATGATTATAAGAAACTAAAAAACGATTCAAATGAACTCATTCCAACTATTGGAATAAATCCAGATGATGGTTTTAAAATAGGCTTTTTAGATAAGTACACAACTTACAAGTTTGAACAAAACCCATTTACAACACAGCACACATTTTCTGGAGCTTATTATTTTTCCACCAATGGATTTGAGTTAAAATATGCTGGAGAGTTTGCTAACATTTTCCAAAACTGGAACTTTAAAATAGCATCTGTTTTTACAAGTCCAAATTACAGTATAAACTTTTTTGGTTATGGTAACAGTACACCAAATAATGAAGCTGATGATAACGACGGTATTGTTGTAGATAAAGATTATAACAGAGTAAAATTAAGCACTTTTAGTTTATCACCTTCACTAGTTTGGAGAGGACAATTAGGGGCACAATTTAAGTTTGGTATAAGTTATGAATCAATTGAAATTGAAGAAACCGTAGGCAGATATATTAACACATTTTATGTTGAAAATAACGAAGACAGTCATAATAATTTTTTTGGTGTGGAAACGTCTTATGATTTTGAAAATAGAGATTACAAAGCTTTTCCAACTTTAGGAATGGGATTTAATCTTATCGCTGGATATAAATCTAATTTAGAAGAGTCAAAAGGATTTGGTTACGTAATTCCATCTTTGAGCTTTAATTATAAAATTGATTCTAAAGGTCAATTGGTTCTTGCAACAAAGTTTAAAGGTCATATAAATTTTGGTGACAATTTTGAATTTTATCAAGCGGCAAGTATTGGAGGAAACGATGGGCTTCGTGGTTACAGAAACCAGCGTTTTACAGGCAAAAGTTCATTTTATCAAAGCACAGATTTGCGATTTAATTTACATGAAACAAAAACAGCTATTGTACCTTTAATTATCGGGGTTTATGGAGGTTTCGATTATGGACGTGTTTGGGTTGATAATAGTTTGGTAACAGATATGGCGTATAATACAAATGGGATGAATACCTCTGTTGGCGGCGGTGTTTTTTTGAATGCATTAAATGTCTTATCATGTAACATAGCAGCCTTTAATAGTGATGATAGCATAAGACTTACTTTTGCTTTTGGTTTTGAGTTTTAATAGAGTTTGAATTCGTAAATATTTTTCTCCAGAAGACTTTTTCTTTATATCAGGAATAAAAAATGTATTTACATTTTTAAAACGCACATCTTTTTTTGTGAAAACGAATTAAATTTAAATCGTTTTACATCCACATTAAAAAAATTTATAATGTTAAATTTACATAGTTAATATTTAATGAAACAATACGACGTATTAATTATTGGTGGTGGTGCTGCAGGCTTTTTTGCAGCAGTTAACATTGCCGAACAAAACTCAAATTTAAATATTGCTATTTTAGAACGTGGAACAGAAGGTCTGCAAAAAGTTAAGATTTCTGGAGGTGGACGTTGCAATGTTACGCATGCCGAATTTATTCCTAGCGAATTGATAAGTAATTATCCGAGAGGAGAAAAAGAACTTTTAGGGCCATTTCATCAGTTTATGACAGGAGACACAATAGAATGGTTTGAAAAACGAGGTGTTGAGTTAAAAATTGAGGACGATGGAAGAATGTTTCCAGTTTCAAATTCATCACAAACAATTATTGATTGCTTTTTAAACGAAGTAAGAAAGTATAAGGTTAATGTGCTATACAACCAATCTGTAAAAGCTATTAAAAAGCAAAATGAAGTTTGGAATGTTATCACTAAACAAGATGAATTTTCATGTATGAAGTTAGTTGTTGCAACAGGAAGCAATTTAAAAATGTGGAAAATTTTAGAAGGTTTAGGTCATACCATTTCGCAACCAGTACCTTCGTTGTTTACCTTTAATATAAATGATAAACGTATAAAAAGTATATCTGGAGTTGTAGCTCAAAATGTTGAGATAAAAGTTGTAGGTAGTAATTTAGAAAGCGAAGGTCCATTACTTATAACACATGTTGGTATGAGTGCTCCAGCCATTTTAAAACTATCTGCGTTTGGGGCTTTAGAATTGGCAAAACACAATTATAAATTCAGTATTGAGATTAATTTTATTAGAAAAACTTTTGAAGATTGTTTGGATACCTTAAAAGAATTAAAGCAAAATTTAACTAAAAAGACCATTTTTAAATATGCACAGTTTCAATTGCCCAAACGCCTATGGCAACAATTGGTTTTGGCTTCCAATATTTCTGAAAATATAACGTGGTCAGACATTAATAAAAGCCAATTAGAGGCTTTAACAAAGCAACTTACAAAAGCTACTTTTAACGTTGACGGTAAAAGTACATTTAAAGAAGAATTTGTGACTGCTGGTGGCGTTAACTTAAAAGAAGTTAATTTTAAAACATTTGAAAGCAAGCTACATAAAAACTTATTTTTTGCAGGCGAAGTGTTAAATATAGATGCTATTACAGGAGGGTTTAATTTTCAAAATGCTTGGACTTGCGCTTACATTGCAGCTAAATCAATTTCAAAATAAATGTATACGTACATTGCATTACTAAAAGGCATTAATGTTGGAGGGCATAAAAAAGTGCCAATGGCAGAATTACGCGAATTACTTACAAATTCAAGTTTAGAAAAAGTACAAACGTATATTCAAAGCGGAAATGTGGTTTTTCAAACATCAAAAAATAATGTTTTCGAGATTGAAAAAAATATTCAAAAATCCATTTTGGACAAATTTGGATTCGAAGTATCTGTTTTGGTGAGAACCAAAGCAGATTTAAAACACATTTTTGATACTTGTCCTTTTTCAGAAGATAAAAAGAAAACCAGTTATTTTGTTATGCTTCACGATACGCCAAATGAAGACTTGGTAAAAATAACTTCAGATAAAGTCTACGACGGTGAAGAATACAAAATTATAAACGATTGTATTTATTTTTATTGTAAAAAAGGGTATGGAAGAGCTAAATTCAATTTGAATTTTTTCGAACGAAAGCTTAAAACTTTTGCAACTGCAAGAAACTACAATACAATGGTAAAGTTGTTATCTTTGTCGGCAGAAAGTAATTCATGACAGAACAAGAATTCATACCAAAAACCTATTCAAAAGAAATTGAAAGTGGAAAACATACCTGGTCATCACCAAGTAATATTGCATTAGTAAAATATTGGGGAAAAAAGAAAAATCAAATTCCAGAAAACCCATCTATCAGTTTTACTTTGGATGCCTGTAAAACGACTACAACGTTAAGTTTTTCGGAGAAGGATAATGACGAAAATTTTTCTTTTGAAGTATTTTTGGACGGAAAAAGGAAGGATGATTTCAAGCCTAAAATCGAAACTTTTTTTAATAGGATTGAGAAATATGTGCCATTTTTAAAAGACTATCATTTTAAAATTGAAACTTCTAATACATTTCCACATAGTTCTGGAATTGCTTCGTCCGCTTCTGGCATGAGTGCCTTGGCCTTGTGTATAGTTAGTATAGAAAAGGAACTTTCTGTCATTCAGAGTGAAAGCGAAGAATCTCATAATCATTTTAATAAAAAAGCATCTTTTTTAGCACGTTTAGGCTCTGGTAGCGCATGTAGAAGTATTGAAGGTGATTTAGTGGTTTGGGGAAAGCATAAGGAAATTGAAGGTAGTAGTGATTTATTTGGAGTGAAATATCCATTTCAAGTCCATGATAATTTTAAAAACTATCATGATACAATACTCTTGGTTGATAAAGGCGAAAAACAAGTTAGTAGCACTCTTGGTCATGATTTAATGCATGGTCACCCTTTTGCACAAGAACGGTTTAAACAAGCATATAACAACCTTTCAAAGCTCATAAACGTATTTAAAGAAGGAGATTTGAAGGCATTCATAGAAATAGTTGAAAGTGAAGCCTTAACATTGCATGCCATGATGATGACAAGTTTGCCTTATTTTATTTTAATGAAACCAAACACGCTTGAAATCATTAATAAAATATGGAAGTTTAGAAAAAATACAGACTCAAATGTATGTTTTACTTTAGATGCAGGTGCAAATGTACATGTGTTATATCCGGAATTTGAAGCAAAAAACGTTTTAGAGTTTATTCAAAATGAATTAGTTGCATATTGTCAAAACGGACATTATATTTGCGATAGAATTGGTTTTGGTGCAAAACAATTGTAAATTTATAACTCCATATCAAAAAATTAGATGAAAGGACCTCTTTTTTACTCAAAAATATTACTCTTTGGAGAGTACGGTATTATTAAAGATTCCAAAGGTCTTTCAATTCCTTACAACTTTTACAATGGTGCTTTAAAGGTTCTAAAAGAACCAACAGAATATTCTATTAAATCAAACCAAAATTTAAAACGTTTTGTAGCATATTTAGAAACGATTAGCTCTGAATTGGTAAGGTTTGATTTAGATTCTCTTAAAAAAGATGTTGAAGCCGGTATGTATTTTGATTCTTCTATTCCACAAGGTTATGGTGTAGGCAGTAGTGGTGCACTAGTTGCAGCTATATATGATAAATATGCACAAGATAAGATTACTATTTTAGAAAATTTAACTCGTGAAAAGCTCTTAAAACTTAAAGCCATTTTTTCTGAAATGGAGTCCTTTTTTCACGGAAAGTCATCTGGATTAGATCCACTAAACAGCTATTTAAGCTTACCTATTTTAATAAATTCAAAAGATAATATTGAGGCAACAGGTATTCCTTCTCAAAAAATTAATGGTAAAGGTGCTGTGTTTTTATTAGATAGTGGTATGACTGGAGAAACTGCTCCCATGGTTAGTATATTTATGGAAAACATGAAGCAAGAAGGTTTTAGAAATATGCTTAAAGAACAATTTATAAAACATACCGATGCTTGCGTAGAAGATTTTTTAAAAGGCGATATCAAATCACTTTTTACAAATACTAAACATTTATCTAAAATCGTCCTTAATCATTTTAAACCAATGATTCCTAAACAATTTCATGAACTTTGGCAAAAAGGACTTGAAACCAATGAATATTATTTAAAACTTTGTGGCTCTGGTGGTGGAGGTTATATTTTAGGCTTTACTGAAGATATTAATAAAGCAAAACAATCTCTTTCTGCATACAAATTAGAAGTGGTGTATAACTTCTAAACTTTAAAACATGCTTTCTCGAAGACAAAAACACATATTACTGAAGTTTTTCAGTATGCTTTCTGTGGTTAGAGGATACAATATTTTAGTCATTATCATAGCCCAATATTTAGCTTCAGTTTACATTTTAGCACACGATAAACCTTTAAGAGAGGTTATTTTAGACTGGAATTTGCTTATGCTAGTCATGGCTTCTGCTGCAACAATAGCAGGAGGCTATATAATTAATAACTTTTACGATTCTGAAAAAGATTTAATCAACAGACCTCAAAAATCGATGATAGATAGATTAGTAAGTCAAAACACCAAACTATCATTTTATTTTGTGTTAAATTTTTTGGCTGTTATACTAGCCAGTGCTGTTTCTTTTAGGGCCGTTGTTTTTTTCTCTCTTTACATTTTTGCCATTTGGTTTTATTCTCATAAGCTAAAAAAATTACCATTTATTGGCAACCTAACTTCAGCAATATTGACCATTGCACCATTCTTTGCAATATTTGTGTATTATAAAAATTTTGAACATGTCATTTTTGTTCATGCCATGTTTTTGTTTCTTATTATTTCCATGCGAGAACTTACCAAAGATTTAGAGAACATTAAAGGTGACTTTGTGCAAAATTATCATACCATTCCAGTTGTCTACGGAGAGAAGGTTTCAAAAATAATGCTGACAATTATTTGTTTATTAACGCTTGTTCCAGCTATGCTTTTAATTTTTAAATTTCAAGTTGGTAAAATGAATTATTACTTTTATTTAAGTATTGTATTATTATTAATTTTTCAAATATTCCTTTGGCGATCAAATACCCAAAAACAATATTTAATACTTCATAATATTTTAAAATTCATTATTGTTGCAGGCGTTGCAAGTATTCCCTTAATAGATATTTCATTAATATTGAATAAAATTACTTTAATTAGCTCACGCAGAGAAGCCGATGAGCATATTTCTATTGGTTTAGTATCTGTAAATGGCAAAGTAGTTACAGAAATGGGTTATAAGGTGAAGTTAGATGATGATGTACGTTATGATGGCAGACGAATTTCACCAGAAAAGAAAGCTTATGTGCTACTTAATAAGCCAAAAGGATTTGCCACAACAACAAGTGAAGGTAAAGGAAGAACCGTTATGGATTTAGTTGCAAATGCTACTTCTTCAAGAATAAAACCTATTGGTAGATTAGGTAGAAACTCTATGGGGTTATTGCTATTTACAAATGATGATGCTATAGTTCAAAAATTCACCAATTCTAAAAATGGTGTTTCAAGATTATTTCATGTTGAGCTTGATAAAAATTTAAAATTTGAAGATTTAAAGAAGATCCAAGAGGGTTTTAAAATTGACGGAAAAGAAATAACTGTAGAAGAGATAAGTTACATAGAAGGTTCTCCAAAAAAAGAAATTGGTCTTAAAATTAAGAATACTGGAAATACCATTATAAGAACCATTTTTGAATATTTTAAATACGATCTTATTAAGATAGATTGCGTTGCTATAGCACATTTAACTAAAAAAGATATTCCAAGAGGTCATTGGAAACTTCTTACTGAACAGGAAATCAATACGTTAAAGATGCTTTAATTTTGAGTTTCGTTTAACATCTAACTAAAATGAGTATGCGACCCAGTTGATTGAGGTATTAAGGTTTCTGGATTTCATTGTCATTCAGACAGCTCTGTTCGCATATTCATTTTAGTGATTGTTATCGGCTTTTATTTGTCATATGTTAGTCCAAAACCAAAAGGAAAAAGGGTGTCTTTTTCAGAGTATCCTGGTGCATCTGGGTGCTGGGTTCGTATAGCTTCAGAACTGTTTGCCAAAGCAAAGGGAA
>JARRKS010000014.1:0-9036 GCA_037387865.1 Flavobacteriaceae bacterium | reverse complement strand
TAATTGGATCTGTCTAAATGGTCAGGTGTAATATTCGTTATTACTGCTATATGTGGTGTAAAAGCCGCTATATCATCCAACTGAAAACTACTTATCTCAAGCACATAATTTTTATAATCTTCTTGAAGAATCTGTTTTGCAAAACTGTCTCCAATATTTCCTGCTAATCCAACACTTAATTCTTGTTTTAAAATGTGGTGTGTTAATGCTGCCGTTGTAGTCTTACCATTACTTCCTGTAATACCTATAATGTTGGCATTGGTAAATCTTGAAGCAAATTCAATTTCGGAAACTATTGGAATCCCTTCATTACGAATTTGCTTAACCAAATCCACTTTGTCTGGAATACCTGGACTTTTCATTATCAAATCTGCATTAAGAATTTTAGCTTTTGTGTGATGCTCTTCTTCCCATTCAATCTCATTATGTATAAGAACTTGTTTATATTTTTCTTGTATTTTTCCTTTATCTGAAACAAATACTTCATAATCTTTGGCTTTTCCTAAAAGTGCTGTTCCAACACCACTTTCTCCTCCTCCCAATATGACCAGTCTTTGTTTTGCCATTCCTTCAATTATTGAGATCCCTGCCTTCGCAGGAATGACAATATTTATCTAATTTTCAATGTCACAATTGTTATAATTGCTAATAGGATTCCAACAATCCAGAATCTTGTAACAATCTTACTTTCATGATATCCTGATTTTTGATAATGGTGATGCAACGGTGACATTTTAAAAATGCGTCGCCCTTCACCATACTTTTTCCTTGTATATTTAAAATAGCTTACCTGCATAACCACTGATAAATTCTCTGCCAAGAATATTCCACATAATAGAGGTATCAACCATTCTTTTCTAACAGCTATTGCAATAACTGCAATAATTCCTCCAATGGTTAGGCTTCCTGTATCTCCCATAAACACTTGAGCTGGGTATGTATTGTACCATAAAAATCCAACCAAAGCTCCAACAAAAGCAGCTATATAAATTGTAATTTCTTCAACCCTTGGTATGTACATAATGTTGAGATAGTCAGAGAAAATGATATTACCCGAAACCCATGCAAAAATGCCTAGTGTAAGTACAATTATGGCAGAAGTCCCAGCTGCAAGACCATCAATACCATCTGTTAAGTTTGCTCCGTTGGATACAGCTGTAATAATAAAAATGGCTACTAGGATAAAAATTACCCATGCGTACTTTTGTAAATTTGGGTTAATCCAAGTGATTAAATCTGCATAATCAAATTCATTCCCTTTTACAAATGGGATGGTTGTTTTGGTTGATTTTTCTTCTTCCTGAAAAAGTTTTGTAGCCTCTACATTTGGGTTTGACATTAAAATTTCTTGCCTTTGGGCTTCAGGTAATTTTTCTTTTAATGTCACATTTGGACTAAAATATAAGGTTGTACCTACTATTATTCCTAATCCTATTTGACCAAGAACCTTAAACCGTCCTTTTAATCCCTCTTTATCATTTTTAAACTTTTTGATGTAATCATCTATAAATCCGATAGTTCCCATCCAAACAGTTGTAACAATGAGTAAGATGATGTATATATTCTCTAATTTGGCAAATAATAATACTGGAATTAGCGTAGCCATAATGATAATGATTCCTCCCATTGTTGGCGTTCCAGCCTTTTCTACTTGGCCTTCTAGTCCTAAATCCCTAATAGATTCACCAACTTGTTGTTTTTGTAAAAATTTGATAATGCGCTTACCAAAGATTGTAGAAATCAGTAATGATAGAATAATAGAAACTGCTGCTCTAAATGAAATAAACCCAAATAAAGATGCTCCAGGTAATTGATACTGTTTTTCTAAATATTCAAATAAGTAATACAGCATACTATTTTTGTAATTGCTTTAAAAATTCTTGTACTATTTTAAAATCATCAAAATCAAAGCGTTTACCTTTTATCTCTTGATAAGTCTCATGTCCTTTTCCTGCTATCAAAATGATATCATTAGTTTGCGCCATTTGGCAAGCTGTTTTAATAGCTTGACCTCTGTCTGTTACTGATAGTGTTTTTTTGAAATTTTGTGGTTCAACACCCTTTTCTATGTCTTTTATTATAGTTTCTGGAACTTCGCTTCTTGGGTTATCACTTGTGAAAATAACTTTGGTACTTAATGCCGAAGCTATATGTCCCATTTTTGGGCGTTTGGTTTTATCTCTATCTCCGCCACAGCCAACAACTGTAATTAGTTCTTCGTTTTTTGTACGTATACTATTAATGGTTTCCAGAACATTTTTAAGAGCATCTGGTGTATGAGCATAGTCGACAATAGCGGTTATATTGTCATCTGAAATGAGATATTGGAAACGCCCAGCAACACTCTCTAATTCACTTATTAGTCTTAATATCTCAACACGTTCAAGACCTAATAATTCAGCAGTTGCATATATTGCCAGAACGTTGTAAGCATTGAAGCTGCCAATTAATCTAGTCCAGACTTCACTTTCATTAACTTTTAGCAATAAACCACTGAATTGATTTTCTAAAACTATAGCCTTATAATCTGCATATCCTTTTAAAGCGTAGGTGTATTTTTTGGCTTTAGTGTTTTGAATCATGAACAAACCATTTTTATCATCTACATTAACTAAAGCGAATGCTGAACTTGTCAAAGTGTCAAAAAATGATTTTTTAACGTCTCGATATTCTGCAAATGTGTTATGGTAGTCTAAATGGTCATGTGATAGATTTGTGAAAATTCCTCCTTCAAAATGTAATCCTTGAGTTCTATTTTGATGAATACCATGCGAACTCACTTCCATAAAACAAAACTCAACACCTTCATTATTCATCTCTTTTAGATATTTATTAATAGTTAAAGAGTCTGGTGTGGTATGCGTTGCTTTATACAACTTATTATCAACCATTATCTTTACAGTAGATAATAAGCCTACTTTATATCCAGCGTTTTTAAAGAGTTGATATAACAACGTAGCTATTGTAGTTTTTCCATTCGTACCAGTTACACCAACAAGTTTTAAATTTTCAGAAGGGTTTTCGAAATAATTTGAAGCCATAATAGCCAATGCACTTGTTGAACTTTCAACCTCTACATAGGTTATACCTTTAACTATATTTTTAGGTAATGTTTCGCAGACAACTGCAATAGCACCTAATTCAATAGCGTTATCTATAAAATCGTGACCATTAGAAACAGTTCCTATTGTGGCAACAAAAACATCATTTTTAGAAACTTTTCTAGAATCAAACTCAATGTTATTAATAGACACAGAAGTGTTACCTACAACAGCGTTTAAGGTAACTTTATACAGTATATCTCTTAAGTTCATCATGATGCCTGAATAACAATAGTTTGATTTTTTCTTACTTTTATACCTTTGTCTATTGATTGCTTTTTAACTAAACCAACACCTTCTACCTTTACTTTTAATCCCATATTCTCAAGTAGAGAAAGAGCATCCATAGTTGGTAAACCAACAACACTTGGCATGATTGTTTTATAGGTTCTAGCTATGTCATAATAATTTTCATATTCTTTTTCTACAGTTGTTCTTTTAACCTCCAGTTGTTCTATTTCGTCAACAATTGGAGTATCTATGAAAATTTTTTGGGCGATTCTTTTAAACACTGGCCCTGAAACATCAGCCCCATAATACCCAACACTTTTATCAGGTTCATGAATAACTACAATGCAAGAATATTTTGGATTTTCGGCTGGGAAGTATCCCACAAATGATGAGATATAGTTTAGCTTATCTTTTTTTGCATAGTCTTTTTGACATGTGCCAGTTTTTCCAGCCATAGAAAAATTGGGCGAGTACAATCTATGACCTGTTCCATGGTCTTTATTAACTACATTTTCTAATAACTGCTGTAATTTTGATACGGTTTCTTTAGAACATATTTTAGGGTTTATGATTTCCTTTTTAAATGGAACAATTACCTTGTCAAATTCTTTTACTTCTTTTAAAAATTGTGGTTTGATCATTACCCCATCATTTGCAATTGCATTATAAAACGTCAATGTTTGCAAGGGTGTGAATGATACTCCATAACCATAAGCCATCCACTCTAAAGCAATTCCGCTCCAACGATTGTTTTTAATTCTAGGATCTGGAATAATTGGCACTCCTTCTCCAATAATTGGAAGATCTAACTGTTTATTCAAATTCATTGAATATAAGCGGTCTACAAATTTGGAAGGATTTTCATGATAACTATTGTGAATAGCTTTTACAATACCTGTATTTGACGAAACCTCAAATGCTTTAGCGATTGAAATTTTTCCATAACCTCCATTTTTAGAATCTCTAACCTTTTTTCCATAAAAAGTCAAAATTCCGTTTTCTGTGTCTACCACATCGCTTGTATCTATAACTTTATCCTCCAATGCAGCAGCCACTGCCATTAGCTTAAACGTTGATCCTGGTTCATGGCTTTCTCCAACTGCGTAATTCAACCTTTCATAATAATACCCTTCACTATTTCTACCAAGGTTTGAAATCGCTTTCACCTTTCCAGTTTTAGTTTCCATAACTACAACACAGCCATGATCTGCTTTATATTTTTCTAACTGTTCCAGTAAAGCATGGTGAGCAATGTCTTGAATATTTACATCTATAGTGGTATAAACATCATAACCATCTTTTGGCTCAACCTGATTATAATCTACTATAGGTTTCCATTGTCCTTTACCTATTTTCTGCTTTAGTCTTTTTCCGTTTACTCCTCGCAGATATTTTACTCCAAAAGCTCCATCCAATCCTGGCCTGGTGACATTACCTTGATCATCTATACGTTCATAACCTATAGTTCTTTCTGCAATGCCACCCATTGGATGCTCACGTTTGGTTGTTTGTTCAACAATTAAACCGCCTTTGAACGCTCCTAAATTTAACAGAGGAAAATTTCGGAATCTCACGTAGTCTGAATAGCCGATATTTCTGGCCAATAAGTAATACCTATTTTTATTAGCTCTAGCTTTTCTGATTTCCTGTTGATAATATGTAGTGGGCTTTCTATGATATCGGGAAAGAGAATCGCAAAGCGCTTTTATATTTTCTTCAAATGTTTTTGCCGTAGGTGTTATAGCATCAAGCCTAATATCATATTTAGGAATTGAAGTAGCTAAAAGGTTTCCGTTTTCTGAATAGACATTTCCTCTATTCGCTGGAATTATGACATTTTTTACATCTCTTTTTTCTGCTAAATCTCTGTACTTCTCACCTTGTACAAACTGAATATTAACTAATTTGAATACTACAGCTAACCCGAAGACGAACATACATCCGGAAATAAAATACAATCTGTTTAATATGTTCTTCTCGCTTACTGCCAAGATTATTTTTTCAATTTTGGGATTTAACTTTAATTTTCTTTGGCGGAATAACAGATGACAACAATCCTTTTTCTTTTAATTTATTTATCACAGTAGATTCCATCTTTAGTTTCATAAGTTTTGAACGACTATCTAAAAAGGCAGACTTTAACTCTTTTGCTTCATTGTCTAATCTTGCGATCTCATGAACTTTTTTATCTGCACTATGAGAGCTTGCAATCATTATTATAGCTAGGGTTGAAATAAAAAGTATTGCTCTCCAGTTCTTGAAAGAATCTTCGCTTACCAGAAATTTTCCTTTTAGTATTTTATAGATACTTTGCTTCATATTTTTTCAGCAATTCTCAATTTTGCGCTTCTAGCTCTATTGTTTTCTTTTATCTCTTGTTGTGATGGTACTATTAAGTTCCCGACTTTTTTTAGTGGTACTTCAAAATTTCCAAATACGTCACGTTCAGGTTCACCTTCAAACAAACCATTTCTTATAAAACGTTTTACCAATCTATCTTCTAGAGAATGGTAAGAGATAACACTTAAGCGTCCTCCTTTTTTTAATACTTCTGGAATTTGCAAGAGAAATTCTTTCAAGACTTCTATTTCTTGATTGACTTCAATTCTTATAGCTTGATAAATTTGTGCCAACACTTTGTTTTCTTTTTTATGCTGCAAAAACCTTTTTAATACTTCTTTAAACTGTTCACTGGTTTTAATTGGAGACGATTTTCTTTCTTCTACAATAACTCTTGCCAAAGCTGGAGCTTGTCTTAATTCCCCATATTGCCAAAAAACTTGCCTTAACTTATCTTCATCATATTCATTGATAACATTATACGCTGAAAACTCATTTTGTTGGTTCATTCTCATATCTAGGTTTGCCTCAAATCTCGTTGAAAAACCACGTTCAGCTATATCAAATTGATGCGATGAAACACCAAAATCTGCCAAAATACCATCTACTTCTGTTACACCATAAAACCTCAAAAACCGTTTCAGATATCTGAAATTTTCATTAATTAGTGTAAAACGGTCGTCATCAATTGCATTTGCAAGAGCATCTTGGTCTTGATCAAATGCAAACAGTTTTCCATTTTCACCTAAATGTTTTAAAATTTCTTTACTATGTCCTCCACCTCCAAAAGTGACATCCACATAAACCCCATTTTCAGAAATATTTAACCCTTCAACTGTTTCTTTAAGTAAAACTGCATTATGATATTCCATTGTCATCATCTTGTCCCATTACTTCTTCAGCCAGATTTGCAAAATCTCCTGTTGCGTCATCAATAGCTTGTTCATATTTATCCTTATCCCAGATTTCTATAATATTAATAGCAGATGAAACAACTATTTCTTTTGATATTCCTGCAAAAGAGATTAGATCTTTTGGCACTAATAATCTTCCTGCATTATCCACTTCTATAATTTTTACGCCTGCGGTAAACCTCCTTATGAAGTCATTATTCTTCTTTTTAAAACGGTTTAGTGTATTTACTTTTTGCATTAAGCTTTCCCACTCCTGCATTGGATATAGTTCTAAACAGGTTTGAAATACAGCTCTTTTTAAAACAAAGCCAGACTGTAAAGCAGGTAATAATTGCTTTTTTAAAGCAGCAGGTAACATGAGTCTTCCTTTCGAATCTACTTTACATTCGTATGTGCCTATTAAAGAATTCAAGGTGGTCGGCTATAGTTTTACGTTATAAGATTCAAATATATTGAAAAATATACCACATTTTACCACATTTTACCACTTTGTTAATAAATTTTCGATTAAATACACTTTTTTGAATGCTATTGTTATAAAATTATTAGATGATAGTCTTAAACTCAATGATTTAGAAAGTGGTTGTTTTTTAACTAACAGGATGTTAATTAATCATTACAAAAATTGCATAATTGATTAAAATAAACATAATATGAATGAAATACCTATATTTGTTTTTATCAGTTAATGACTAACTATATTAATGACACACCATTTAAAAAAAGAAAAAAATTACAGCTATATAGAAATTGGTGAAGGGACACCAATTGTTGTGTTACATGGTTTAATGGGAGGATTGAGTAATTTTGACTCTGTCACCCATTTTTTTAGTAAAAAAGGATATAAAATTGTAATTCCTGAATTACCTATTTATACTATGACTCTCTTAAAGACTAACGTAAAGAGTTTTGCTAAATATCTCCATGAATTTATTGAATTTAAAAAGTTTGATGATGTCATCTTATTAGGTAACTCTCTTGGAGGCCATATCGGTCTTTATCATACAAAATTATATCCTGAAAAAATTAAAGCTCTTGTCATTACTGGTAGTTCTGGATTATATGAAAGTGCTATGGGTGGTGGTTACACTAAACGAAGTGATTATGAGGTAATAAAGAAAAAAGCCCAAGATGTTTTTTACGACCCAAAAATTGCAACCAAAGAAATAGTTGATGAAGTTTATGCAACAGTAAATGACAGAAATAAACTTATTAAAACTTTAGCCATTGCAAAAAGTGCCATAAGGCATAATATGGCAAAAGATTTACCGAAAATGTCAACACCAGCTTGCATTATTTGGGGTAAAAATGATACTGTTACACCTCCTGAAGTTGCTGAAGAATTTAATAGCTTATTACCTGATTCTGATTTATTTTGGATTGATAAATGTGGCCATGCAGCAATGATGGAGCATCCAGATGAGTTTAATGAAATTTTACACACCTGGTTAACCAAACGAAATTTCTAAACCAAGACTTATGCAAATTAAATCTGCTGAATTTGTTGTAAGTAATTCTGATGTTTCCAAATGCCCAAAAAACAACTTACCAGAATATGCATTTATAGGACGAAGCAATGTTGGGAAATCATCTCTAATCAATATGCTTACTAATAGAAAAAATCTGGCAAAAACTTCAGGAAAACCTGGAAAAACGCAATTGATAAATCATTTTATACTTAATAAGAATTGGTATTTGGTAGACTTGCCTGGCTATGGTTATGCTAAAGTTTCAAAAAGTTCGAAAAAAACATTTCAAAAATTCATAACCGCCTATTTTAGTAAAAGACAACAATTGGTTTCGGCTTTTGTATTAGTAGATATTAGACATGAACCTCAACAAATTGATCTTGATTTTATGCAATGGTTAGGTGAAAACATGATTCCTTTTTCTGTCATTTTTACCAAAGCAGACAAACTAAAGCCTAAAGCTATTGAGAATCATATTGAAGCATACAAAAATGAACTTTTAAAATCTTGGGAAGAAGTACCAAATTATTTTATAACTTCTTCAAGCAAAGGTATAGGTAAAGATGAATTGTTGGCATTTATTGATGCAACAAATAAAAATCTAAAAGAATAAATTTTCTAACTCTTCACATCAAAAGCATCGCGCATTGAGTTTCCAATAAGCATAAATGCCACTACTAAACTCATAATGCATAGACCTGGAATAATTGCTAAATAGGGCTTCCCTAGAATGATGTAATTATAATGATCTTTTATCATTGCGCCCCAACTAGCCATTGGAGGTTGAGCACCAATTCCTAAAAAACTTAACCCACTTTCAATTAATATTGCTGCTGCAAAATTGGCTGCAGAAATGACAATTATAGGAGACATAATATTAGGTAAAATATGCTTTACAATAATCCTAAAATCGTTATATCCTAAGGCTCTTGCTGCTGTAACATATTGCATTTCTTTTGTGCTAATAATTTGTCCTCTAAC
>JARRKS010000013.1:0-13666 GCA_037387865.1 Flavobacteriaceae bacterium | reverse complement strand
TATTATCATCCATGGCATAAGTATTTTAATATACTTCCACTGTGCATGCCTGTTATAATAAACAACTGCAAAAATATCAGCACAAATTAACATTGGTAATAAAATGCCTGTTGATGCTTTTTCTCCGAAAACAAAGGCAAGAATTACTACAATGATAATTCCAATACCTTTTATACCAGATTTTGATAGGCCTAACAAAAAAACTGCAAAACCAACAGCTGACCATTGCAATACAGTTAAATTATAAGATTGAAGTATCTCTATATATGTCACTAAATTTTAAAGTTAAGCAATTTATTATGTGCCAAAAAATACATTTAAAATTAAAGAAACGCACTATCAATAGGTTCCCAAAGTTCTATTTTGTTTCCATCATTATCCATAATCCATCCAAATTTGCCATATTCATATTCTTCCATTTCACCAACAATGGTAACGCCTTCTTCTTTTAATATTTCTAAAAGCTCAACTAGGTTTTCAACGCGATAATTAAACATGAAATCTTTTTTAGAAGGTTCATAATATTTAGTGTCTTCTCCAAATGGACTCCATTGTGTTGAACAATCTTTGTCTTGTTTATCCTTCCACCAAAATGTACAGCCATAATCATCTGTATTAAAACCAAGATGATTTTTGTACCACTCTTTTGTTGCTTTTGGATCTTTGGTTTTAAAAAACAAACCACCTATTCCTGTAACTCGATTTTTCATTTTCTGTTTTTAATATTGTTTTCATAAATGTTAATCCATTCTTCCACTGTTATTTTAGAAGACAATTCACCTATTAATTCAAAAGGAATCTCATCAATTTTTTTAAATCTTATACAGCTTTTTCCCATATCCAATTTTCTTTTGCAGTGTTTTGGATATTCACTTACAAACCAATCGCGCAATTCTGGAATGGCATAAATACCACTATGGTAAAGGTTAACTGAATTTTTTTGTGAAGCAAAACTCATAAATGGCAAAGGTTCGCTTGGAGTGCAATGGTAACCGTCTGGATAAATACTATGTGGCACATAATAACCTATCATGCCATATTGTATACCTTCTTCAAAGCCTTTAGGTAAATTCTTATTTATTGTATTTCGAAGGTTTTTTAATGCATCTTTTCGTTCTTCTGAGGCTTGAGAAATATAATCTTCTGGAGATATTGCTTTGTATTGCATAATTTTACACGTGCTGGTCTATTAATATCGTGTTTCCATCTGGATCATACATAACTATGCTTGCAGGACCAGAAGTGTTTTCATCTGCTTCTCTTTCTAGTTTTATATTCTTGTTTTTTAATTCTTGTTGAATCTCTCTAACATCTGTAAAGGAATCTAACTTATTTGCGCTTTCATCCCAGCCAGGATTAAAAGTCAAAATATTCTGCTCAAACATGCCTTGAAACAATCCTATTAATGCGTTTCCGTTTTTCATAATGAGATAATTCATTTTGATATCTCCAGCAAAAACAGAAAATCCTAAATGCTCATAAAATTCTTTTGAAGCGTTAATGTCTTTAACACTTAAACTCATTGAAAATGCTCCTAAACTCATGCTATTTATTTTTTACGTTGTAGAATTAAACCTGAAATAAGAGAAATAATAAATCCTATAATAGTAACAAGTACGAACATAAATAGTGCTGCTGTAGTACTAGTCATTTCAAAAATCTCATCTTCTCTGCCTTGTTCTATTAACATTTCCTCATAATTGCTGAAAAAAGAAGGATCTATAAATTTTGTGTAGATAAAATCAGCAATGGCAATACCTACACCTACTAAAATGGAAATAAGAATTCCAATAGCTATGGCTTTGCCTAAAGTAATCATGCCATTATTAACCTTGTCTCGGTAATGCTTTATTCCAAAAAACACAAAAGACAATGAGAGAAATATGGATATGTAACCCAATATTTCATTTGTAGAATAGTCTAAATTGTTAATACCTAAAACAAGATGTAATGTGAAAATAATAAGTCCGGTTAAAAGACCATAAAGACCATATTTAATTACTGTGCTTTTCATAGATATTCATTTTAAAATTATTTTTCAAAAGTATATTGAATTATAAAAAATCCTTTCATACTAAAGTACCAAAGTGCTCAAACTTAAATTTAAAAATACTTAATTTAAATGATTTGAAGTTCTTTTGCTATTTGAAGTGCTTGTGTTCTGCGTTTTGCATTTAGTTTTATCAGAAGATTAGACACGTGTGTTTTTATAGTGCTTTCTGAAACAAATAGTTTATCCGCTATTTCTTTATTGGATAATCCTTCTGAAATTGCTTGAAGCACTTCATATTCTCGGTTACTAATATCTAATTCTTTTATTTTTTTATGATCTATTTCAACTGAAACATTAACTGGTTTGTGCAGGCTTTTTTTGTTCAGATACACTCCAATAAAAAAGAAAACAACAGCGATAATAGCAACTATAATTTCAGTATCTAAATCACCCGATATCATTGCGTATTTACTCAACTGAAACAGCAAAAGCAAAGCAAAAATCAATAATGCAAAAACAATAATGGTTTTCTTCACGCCTGAAAGTTAACAAAATTTAGCTTTTATTTTGTCTACAATTGTTTGTGCTAATTTTTCTTTACTCTCTATAGTCCATCCTGCTACATGAGGAGTAAGCAGTACGTTATCTGAATGAATTAAATATTGAAATGCCTCAGGTAACTCTGAAGAAAATAAGGTTTCAAATGATGTTTTTTCGTATTCCAGAACATCTAATCCTGCACCTAATATTTTTTTAGATTTTAAAGCGTCTACCAAATCCTGTGTTACAACACTTTTACCACGAGCAGTATTAATAAGCCAAAATGGTTTAGAAAATTGATTGATAAATTCTGTGTTTACCATTCCTACAGTTAATGGTGTTTCTGGTGTGTGCAAACTTAATACATCTGTTTTTTCTTGAAGTACTTGTAAAGAAACTTGAGTACAGTTTTCATCACCAACATTATCTTTAATATCGTAGCATATAAGCTCAACATTAAACCCTTTTAATTTTTTAGCAAAGGCTTTTCCCATATTGCCATAACCAATCAATCCTATGGTTTTGCCATCCAACTCTATACCTCTATTGTCTTCCCTTAACCACTTTCCCTTTCTAACTTCCTGATCTGCTTTATTGAGTTTGTTAAACAATGACAATAGCATACCTAAAGCATGCTCGCCAACTGCATTTCTATTTCCTTCTGGAGCTGCAATAAGTACTACTCCTTTTGATTTGGCATATTCGCAATCAATATTTTCCAATCCTGCACCCACACGACCTATAAATTTTAGGTTTGTTGCTGCATCAAGAAATTGTTTGTCTATGGTAAACCGACTTCGTATAATAACACCATCATATCTAGAGATTTTATCTTCAATTTGTTCTTTTGAAGACAAATAGTCTTCATGGTTAATGAATCCCAAATCATTAAGTTGATTGACTAACAAGTCGTGATTGGTGTCAAGATGAAGGATTTTCATTTAAATTTTTGGGTAATGTGTTTGTGTTCTTTCATGTTCTATATTTCCGGTGTGAGCAGTCGATAGCCTTTCAAACAACAAGACATGAACCTCTTCATCATCTTTTGTTTTAGGGTTATGCTCAACACCTTTGGGCACCACGATAATTTCGCCTTCGTTTACAATTTCTGTTCTATCACGAAATTGCATATACAAGGTCCCTTTCATTACTTGAAACAATTCATCTTCCTCTTCATGAGCATGCCAAACAAATTCACCTTTCAGTTTAGCTAAAATGACTTGCATATCATTAACAACAGCTATTTGATGTGGATGCCAATTTGTACTGAACTTTGAAAACTTCTCTTTGATGTCAATTGGTTTCATATTGTAAAATTACGAAGTTTTGCATTTGTAAAAGATTGAAACGAAAAGTACGACCTGAAGTTTAACGCTCAAATTTAAATTCCGAGAATCAGTTTTGCTATCCAGAAATAGATAAGAATCCCAAAAATATCGTTGCTTGTAGTAATAAAAGGTCCAGTAGCTATGGCTGGATCTATGCCGCGTTTGTCTAAAAATAATGGGACAAATGTGCCAATTAAACCTGCTACTACAATGACTGCAACCAAAGAAATTGAAATTGCAAAAGCTGTATTCATATCACCTTTTGTTGCCCAAACAAATAAAAATAAAAAAATTGCCAGAATAACACCATTAAGTGCAGCGAGAAACATTTCTTTTAACAATCTGCTATTTACGCTTCCTTTTACATCGTCGTTTGCTAAACCCTGAACAATAATGGCGCTTGATTGCACACCTACATTTCCAGCCATTGCCGCAATTAATGGTGTAAAAAAGAATAAAATTGCATACTTACTAAAGGACTCCTGAAAGCCTTCCATGATTAAGAAAGCGCCAACGCCACCAACCAATCCTAAAAATAACCATGGTAATCTTGCACGTGTTAATTGAAAAATACTATCATCATGTTCTACATCACTTGTAATACCTGCTGCCAACTGATAATCTTTTTCAGCTTCTTCTTTCATTACATCAACAATGTCATCAATAGTGATTCTACCTAATAACACCTGATTACTGTCTACCACAGGGATGGCTTCCAAATCATATTTAGACATTATTTTTGCCACTTCTTCGGCATCTTCATTTACATTAACATAATCAACATTTTCTTTAGCAATTTCAGCTATTTTTTGGTCACTTTTTGCAGTTATTAAATCTTTTAATGATAATCGCCCAATTAGTTTTTCATCTTTGTTTACAACATAAATTGAGTGTACTCTGGTCACATCTTTAGCTTGCCCTCTTATTCTTCTCATGCAACCAGCAACCGTCCATGTTTCATAAACCTTAACCAGTTCTTTTGCCATGAGTCCACCAGCTGTATCTTCATCATAGGCTAAAAGTTCCTTAATTTCAGCTTTATGTTCTTCGTCTTCAATTTGAGAAATAACATCTTCTTGGCGGTCTTCAGGTAATTCAGCAATCATGTCTGCCGCATCATCCGTATCTAGTTCCTCTATTTCTTCAGCAATTTCTTTTGCCGAAAGATTTTTTAAAACTTTTTCTCGAATGTCTTCATCAAGCTCTGTTAAAATATCTGATGTGGTTTCAGAATCTAAAAGCTTAATAACATAAATAGCATCTTCTAAATCGAGTTCATCAAGAATTTCAGCAATATCTGCATAATGAAACTCATCTAATAAGTCATGAAGCGCCTTATCGTTCTTTTTAACAATAAATTGTTCTACCTGATTAATGAGTTCATCAGTTAATTCAAACAATATTTTTTCTTTTTCTTCAGACAAGTTGAAAATGATTTAATAGTATTAATTGTCCTCTTCAATTAAATGTGTAAGCTGAATAAATTCATCAACAGATAATTGTTCTGGACGTTTGCCAAATATAACATTTGCTTTTAAATTATCAGACAAATTAAATGTTTTTAAGCTATTACGTAGAGTTTTGCGGCGTTGCTGAAATGCCTGTTTTACAACTTTAAAAAGCAATATCTCATCACAGGGCAACGTGAAATTTTCTTTTCTTTTGAGTAACAAAACACCTGATTCCACTTTTGGTGGTGGATTAAAAACTTGTGGCGACACAGTGAATAAATATGATGCTTCATAAAATGCTTGCGTTAAAACTGAAAGGATGCCATACACTTTATTGCCTTCTTTTGAACATATACGTTGGGCAACTTCTTTTTGAAACATTCCTGAAAATTCAGGTATTTGGTCTCTCATTTCTAAAGTCTTGAAAACAATTTGAGTAGAAATATTATATGGAAAATTTCCAATTACAGCAAAAGGTTCATTTTTAAAAACTTGTTTTAAATTATATTTTAAAAAGTCATGCTCCATAATTCTATCAGCAAGATTAAGATATTCATTTTTAAGATATTCAACAGATTCTTTATCTATTTCTATAACATGGGTGGTTATATCTTTTTTAAGCAAGTATTTGGTAAGCACACCCATTCCAGGACCAATTTCTAAAACATGTTTGTAACCAGAATATGATAATGTATCCGCTATTTTTTCAGCAATATTTTCATCCTTTAAAAAATGTTGCCCTAAATGTTTCTTTGCTTTTACTGACATGGCTTTTAGTTGAAGTTTACATTGTATTCATCAACTATTTGTAATTCGGTTCTGAAAGCAAGCATTTTGTCTGCAAATCTTTTTAAACCATCTGCTTTTAGTTTTTCTGCATCTTCTTTATAATAAGCGTCCAAAGCTTCTCTTGAATATGATCTATACTGAATTGAATAGGTGTGCCCACCCATTTCTTATTCTACCAAAACTTTTGTGAGTGTTGCTTTTTCAAACTTTCCAGTGGCTAATACTTGAGGAATATGTTCTTTTATCCAAGTTAACCATTCATCATGAATACTTTCATCAATGTTGACAGTTACGTTGTAAATTATCATTCTTAAAGTTTTTTTGCAAATAACAGAAGTTCTACATCATCTTCAAAAGGTTTGACCTTTTTTTCAAAAGACAAACCAAGCTTTTCCAATAAACGAATAGATGATTTGTTGGTTGGTAATGTAATGGCGACTATTCGTTTTAGGTTAAATTGTCGTTTTGCAATATTCAAAATTTCTACCGATGATTCAAATCCAAAACCCATGCCTTCGTATTCGGGCAACATAGCAAAACCAACATCTACATCATCTAACTCTTCGCGTTTTACTAATCCACAGGTACCAATTGGTTTATTGGTTTTTGATTTTAATTCTAACTTATAAAACCCAAACCCAAACGTGTTGTAACTTTTAATAGCTCCATTTTTAAGATACTCTTCTGCATCTTGTACAGTTTTAAGATTTCTGTCACCAATATATTTTATCCAGTTTGGGGAGTTTGCCAACTCAAGAAAAAAAGTAGCATCAGATTTGGTGAATTTTTTAATACGAAGCCTTTTTGTTTCAGCAACAATCATAATTATAAAACTAATTTATAGCATCACCACGTAAAGCTCTGAATTTTTTTCTGGAATCTACAAAATAAATGCTATCTGCATGATTAAAAATGATTTGCTCGTAGAGTGCTTTGGCTTTTTCTGGTTGAGCCAATTTATCTGCATACAATTCAGCTAATGAAAAAATAGCATCATCTGTTAAAATACTTTCACCATAATTTTTTATAATGGCATTGTAATTTTTTTCGGCTTTTTCAAAATCACCTTTTTTCTCAAACAACTGTGCTTGTTTTAACAACGCCTGAGGAATAATAGTTTCTGTTTTATGTTTCTCTAAAATCTGGTCAAGTAAATGAATAGCTTCATTATCCTTGTTTTGAAACGCTAATAAATCTGCCTTGGCATAAAGTTTTAGCGCCACTTGTAATGAGTCGTCGTACTTATTATCTGAAATTAGTAGCTTTAAATCCAAAGCATCATTAGCAATTAATTGAGACGTTGAGGATTTTAAAATCTTTAATTGGGATTCGGCCCATTGAAAATCACCTTTATAGTAACTCGTTTTGGCCACTCTAAATCTAGCATCTTGAGAAATCGTACTGTTCTTTAAATTTCGTTGTATTTGAGTATAATAGATTAAAGCCTCATTAAATTTTTCTTGTAAAACCAAAATATCACCTAACTCTAATTTGACTTGCGCCTGTTGAAATGTAGAAAGCTGCAAGGTTAAGGTTTCCTTTAAAAAAGAAGTAGCTTTTTCTGGTTGGTTTCTATAAAATGCTAGAAAATGCGCATAAGCTATTTGCAATTGAAGTGTTTGAGAAAACTTGCCATATTTATCAAATAATGTTAAAAACTTCTTTTGAATGCTATCATAATCTACCTCTTTCCCATAGGTAAGCTCTAATTGAAGTAAATTATAATGTGCATCAAGCTTTGTGTCTATATCTTGAGCTGTAGCAATTAAATAATGAAATATTTCTGTAGCAATTTCATATTCATTTTCGTTAACAGCAATTGATGCAAGTTCTTCAATCCTATCTAAACTTTCTGGTTGACGATTAAATATAGCTTTCTCTTGCATAAAAGCTTTTCTGAAATCCTTTTGTTGAATAAACAACCAGCTTAACATCTCGTTCCATAATAAATCTGGTTCTTCCTGAATTTTTTTCAATAGTATTTTTCGAAGTATTGTATTATTTTCATTAATACTGTTTTCGCCTATAAAATCACTTATTACCCGTTTAACATTATTTAAATATGAAGGGTTAAATTTTACAAATTGTACATAAGCCGTAAACATTTTTTCAATATCTCCTTGTTCTCCATAAATTTGAGCCAATTGCATATCAAAATTAAGATCTGGAGCAAGAGTCATAGCTTTTTCATAAGCTGTAATGGCTTCGTCTAACAATGAATGACTAACAAATGATTGAGCTACAGAAAACACATACCGTGCATTTAAATTAAGGCTCTCAAGAGCTTTGTTGTAATTGATGTTTGCATTTGTTATATTATCTTTAAGCTGATAATTATAGCCTAATTCTACATACAGAGAAGGATAGTTAATTCGCTCTAATTGTTTTAAGATTAAAGTTTCGGCAGTATCATATTGTTCTAATTGCTGATGCGTTTTTACCAACTGAAGTAAATAATTAATATTTCCTGGATTTGCATCATGAAGCCTTTGAAAAGATGATAAGGCTTTTTCAAATTCACCTCTCTTAAAATATTCTTTTGCCAAAATATCATCTTGTGAAAAAGCCAGAGATGATATCAAAAAAACTATTATTAAAAGTAACCTCATTTGTAGTGTTTGTGTAAATATAACAAATGTGCAGTGCAGAAATTGTAAATATTATTATAAAAAAATGCCCGAAAAAAATTCGGGCATTAACCAACCAAAATAAATGTGCTATTAACCATTGTAAATTTAAAAATGATTCAATTACTCGATCGGGACATTTCTTGACGAAATATTTTTATTATCTATTTGCTATTACAATTTCTGTTTTAGATTCTGATTTAAAAAAATCTGAATCAGATAACAAAACCTTATGAGCAATTACAACCAAAGTAATAAGTAGTAAAATACGCTTAAAGTTTTTCATAGAAAAAAATAGATGAAAAATCGTTAAATGGCGTTTATTTTTTACAGTTCGTCGATAAAAATGAATATGAAAAGAATTTTTTGTAGGCTTTTTATTATTAATTAATAATTTCAAATCCTGTATAGGGAATTAACACTTCTGGTATTTTTATACCATCTTTTGTTTGATAGTTTTCTAAAATACCAGCTAAAACTCTTGGTAATGCCAAGGAGCTTCCATTAAGTGTATGAGCAAATTGATTTTTACCTTCCGAATTTTTAAACCTTAATTTTAATCTGTTAGCTTGAAATGTTTCAAAATTAGAAACAGAAGAAATTTCAAGCCATCTATCTTGTGCTGTTGAAAACACTTCAAAATCATACGTTAATGCAGATGTGAAACCTAAATCTCCACCACATAATCTTAAAATTCTATAAGGTAGCTTTATTTCTTTCAAAATGCCCTTTACGTGATTTACCATACCTTCAAGAGCATCATATGAATTATCTGGGTGTTCAATGCGTAATATTTCCACTTTATCAAACTGATGTAACCTATTTAAACCTCTTACATGCGCACCATATTAAAACTACATCTCTAAAAATGTTGGTTCCAGGAACTTCGGCTGTTGGTATTAAATATAAATTGTCGTCAGTTACATGATACATTTGCCCTTCTTTGTCAGGTAATTGACCTGTACCAAATCCTGAAGCTTCATTTACCAAATGAGGTAATTGATATTCTGTATAGCCAGCAGCTGTATTCTTATCTAGGAAATACGTAATTAGAGCTCTCTGTAACTTTGCGCCTTTTCCTTTATAAACAGGAAATCCAGCTCCAGTAATTTTATTACCAAGTTCAAAGTCTATAATATCATATTTTTTTGCCAACTCCCAATGTGGTAAAGCGTCGTCATGTAATACTGGAATATCTCCTTCTTTATAGACCACTTCATTATCTTCATCTGTATTTCCAGAAGGAACTATTTCATTAGGCACATTAGGAATCTTATAAAGCAGTTCATTTAGTGCATCAGCTTTTTTATTTAATGCTTGTGAAACTATTTTAGATGTATCTTTTAATTCTATAGTTTTTTGCTTCAGCCCATTTGCTTTTTCAATTTCGCCAGATTTAAAAAGCATCCCTATTTCTTTAGACAATGTATTAGATTCTGCCAATGTTTTATCTAATTCTGTTTGTAAACGCCTTCTCTCTTCATCTAAAACTATGACCTCATCAACTAAACTTGTAGCATCAATATTTCTTTTTGCTAAACGTTCAATGACTAAATCTTTATTTTCTCTAATAAAAGATACTTGTAACATGGGTTAAAATTTAATTGGCAAATTTAATGAATTACTATAACATTTATTCTTCATTAGACGGCAAAATCCAATTGCTGTGCTTAATAACATTCCATTCTGTGTTTGCTAAATCTACTTCAGTGTTTATTAATGCTTTGTAAGGCTTTCCATTGACACTAATCATTGCGTCAACAAAAACAGAAATGTCGTGACCTTGATCTTTAAAATGCTTTTTTAAATATTGTGAAAATTGCCATATAACATCTGGTTTGCTGCTAGCTGATCGTGCCTGTTTAGGAGTCAGAAATTGTTGTAATGTAATAGGTATTTCTCTGCCTGTTAGCTTATCAACAACTTTATAATTTGCAAATCCATGTTTTGTACGAAGCATCATTCTCCAAGATAATCTATGGCCTTCTTCAGTCCAAAGCACATTATCCTTAATTGCATAATGCCTTAAAGGAAGTAAAATCTGTACACTAAAATAAACAATAAAAACACCTACAATTAGTGAACTTTGTTTAGGAATAATAATTTCATTTTCATCATAAAATATTTTTCCTTTTAAAAATAGTTTCTGAATAGTCTTTGGTTCAAAAAAGAATAAAGAAAATGCCAAAGACATATAAGGGAAAATACCTATTTGAAAAATTACAGAATTAAACAAGTGAAAGAAAATTGAGATTATAAACGCCCATTTTCTTGTAGGTTTAAAAAGTAATAGAGGAATAATTAATCCATCAAACAAAATGCCACCATAAGCTAAAACATAATGCAGCGTTTTATTTTGAAGGAAATCTCCTATCAGAAAATAATTTTGTTTTCCTTTTAATATAACTTCTAATGCAGAAGTGTCTAACCAGCCAGGATATAATTTAGCAATAGAGGCATACGTATAAACAATAAACATTTGTATGATAAACACTAAAGCACACCATTTTGGCATGGAATATTTAATACTCTTTGGGTTTAATTTGGCGTCTATAGAAAAGTATCTGTTTGCTGGAAGAAAAATCATTATTGAACTTAAAAGAAACAACAGGTAATAATGATTATTATAAGATGACTTTTGCATCAAATATGTTGCAAACCACATAATAGTAAATGTAATTATGCTAAAGCGGTACTTGTAACCAATCATAACCATAAAAGCAAAAATGCCCATTACAGCATAATACACATACATCCAATTTCCAGGAAGTGGTTGCAGCCATTCAAATCCAATAAATGAAAACGTGAAATCTGGATCAATAAGCGCGCGTTTTACCCAACCAGTAAAAATTGCTCCTATAGATTCTAAAAAACAAAGAAGCCCAAAGATAATTCTGAAAACAATAACTTCAATACTCTGCTCATTATCTCCAAGCGTTGGGTTTTTTCCAATATTCATCATGCCAAAAATAGTCTTTTCATCTATTTGAGATTGAACAATATAAACACCTCCTTTGGGTATAAGCTTATAATTTTCTTTAATACAAATATTAGCAGTTGGAAAACCAATACCTTTGCCTAAACCTTTTCCTTCTACAACAACTCCTGTTAGCATAAAATTATATCCTAAAAATGCATTTGCCGTTTCTACATCGCCTTCATATAGCGCGTTTCTAATTTTGGTAGAACTAACCGCAACCTCGTTGATGTCTTGAACTGAAATTTCTTCAACTTCAAAACCATACGTTTTTCCAAAAGCTCTCAAGTCGTCAATATTGGCATTTCTGTTTCTACCAAAATGATGATCATACCCAATAATAATGTTCTCAATTTTTAGTTTATCAACTAAAACCTGTTTTACAAATTCTTCTGCCGAAAGTCTTGAAAATTCTTTAGTAAATTTTTTGACCACCAAATTATCTATGCCTAGTTTTTCAAAGAGTTGAGCTTTCTCATTTATAGTATTTATAAGCTTAATATTAGCATCTTTTTGTAACACCATTCTTGGGTGAGGAAAAAAGGTTAAAACAATAGCCTTAAGATGTTTCTCATGTGCAGTTTTAACCAAGTTCTGTATTATTTTTTGATGACCAATATGAACACCATCAAAGGTGCCAATTGTAGCAATTGTATTATTCTTCGTAGAAAAGGAATTGAAATTACTTATGATTTTCAACTATGAATATTTTAAAAATCAAATTTACTTATAATGTTTTATAAAAAAATTCATACAGCCCAAATTCTTTCAATTTAAAGTGAAAAGTTCATGAATTTCATTAATAATTTGCGGGACTTCAGTTACCTTAAAACTGAAATTGAACTGATACTTTTCATCATCAATCTTTTTTATTGATAAGTTTCCATCATTAATTTTATAATATCCTGTGGATCCTTTACAATAACAAAACCTAGCAAAAGTTGCTTTAACGTTTTGAAGGATTTTGTCTTTAAGTTCCAATTCTAAATTATTTTTGTCTAGTAGAATAAAAATTTGTTCAATATAATGCCCGTCTAATGTGTTTGGAATTTGATTGCGCTCATACTGAAATTTAAGTAGGGTGTGTTTCCCTTCTGCTACTTCGTAATACAATTCTCCTAAACCGCCTTCCAATTCTTTAAACGATTTGTTCTGTAAAACTTCAAAGGTACATTCACCATCTTCTGGGCATTCTGTTGTAAAAGAATGCTCCAGATTATGAGTTGCTGAATCCTTTTTTGCTTTACAACTCAACATTGTTAAACAAATAAATATCATTGATACGTAATTCATGTTCAGTTATGTTTTTGTAAAATCTAAATAAAAATCTTGCTATTTAATAAATATCAAAGTAAATTTATTCGCCTAATAATTAATTTTGCTATGAAAAACCTCTACTCAAAACTTCAATTAATACTTGTAATCGTATTATTTTCAGCACATCACCTTAATGCCCAAAAGAACAATTCTATTTGGACCAAAATTACAAAAGAAAAAATAGGGAATGCTGAAAAAGTTATTAGAAAGTCTGAACCTAATAAAGCTTATTTCTTTCAATTGGACATAGAAAAACTAAAAACACAACTAATAAATGCGCCTTTACGAGGAGATTCTCCCAAAATTTCAAATCTGGTTATTCAGTTTCCCAATGCTGAAGGGGAAATGGAATCTTTTCGTGTAAAAGAAGCACCCGTTATGGCCCCAAAGTTACAAGCTAAATATCCGGATATTAGATCTTATGTTGGACAATCTATTAATAATCCTTCTTCAATTATGCGTATAAGTATAACACCACATGGATTATATACCTTGGTTTTAGGTGCAAAATCGGGTATTCAATATATTAATCCATATACAGCAAATCTGAAAAATTATATTGTTTATTCTAAACAAGATTTATTCAAATTAAGTAATGATTTTGAATGTGGCTTTGAAGAAAACAATTATTATGAAAGATCTAG
>JARRKS010000012.1:0-9111 GCA_037387865.1 Flavobacteriaceae bacterium | reverse complement strand
CCATACAATCACAGCAATATAGATAGTGATGAGGTGCTATATTATGTCGATGGTGATTTCATGAGTAGAAATGATGTAAAAGAAGGACATATTTCGTTGCATCCTGCCGGTATTCCACATGGACCCCACCCTGGAGCAACGGAAAGAAGTATAGGAAAAACCAAAACAGACGAATTGGCTGTTATGGTTGATACATTTAAACCTTTAATGGTTACTGAAGAAGCTATGAAAATAGCAGATGAAGATTATCATAAATCATGGTTGGAATAATCCAACGAAAAACTTAAACAAAATGAGTAAAGAAATAAAATCAGTTGATTACGGACTCGAAAAAATATTTGAAGGAGCAGAAGATTTTCTTCCGCTTTTAGGAACAGACTATGTAGAGTTCTATGTAGGTAATGCAAAACAGGCCGCACATTATTACAAAACTGCATTTGGATTCCAATCTTATGCATACAAAGGTTTAGAAACCGGATCAAGAGATAGTGTGAGTTATGTATTAAAACAAGATAAGATAAAGCTTGTATTAACCACGCCACTTCATAGCAAATCACCGATAAATGACCATATTGTTAAACATGGCGATGGTGTAAAAGTTATAGCACTATGGGTTGAAGACGCTAGAAATGCTTATGAAGAAACCACAAAACGTGGTGCAAAATCGTATATGGAACCTACGGTTGAAAAAGATGAATTTGGTGAAATTGTTCGTTCAGGAATATACACGTATGGAGAAACAGTTCATTTATTTGTTGAACGCAAAAACTATAATGGCTTATTCCTGCCTGGATTTGTTGAATTGAAATCAGACTACAATCCAGAACCAACAGGATTAAAATTTATAGATCACATGGTAGGCAATGTTGGCTGGGGTGAAATGAATACTTGGGTAAAATGGTATGAAGATGTTATGGGCTTTGAAAACTTCCTGTCTTTTGACGATAAGCAGATACACACAGAATACTCGGCACTGATGAGTAAAGTAATGAGCAATGGCAACGGCCGTGTCAAATTCCCTATAAATGAGCCAGCCGAAGGCATAAAAAAATCACAAATAGAAGAATATCTGGATTTTTATGAAGGGCCTGGTGTACAGCATTTAGCAGTTGCAACAGATGATATTATTACAACTGTGAGTAAGTTAAAATCAAGAGGTGTTGAATTTTTGTCAACTCCACCTGAAGAATATTATAGGGCAGTTCCAGGAAGGTTAGAAGAATACAGCCATGAGCTAAGAGAGGATTTAGAAACCTTAAAGAATTTGGGCAT
The DNA here is from genome assembly GCA_037387865.1 of Flavobacteriaceae bacterium. Classification (GTDB taxonomy): domain Bacteria; phylum Bacteroidota; class Bacteroidia; order Flavobacteriales; family Flavobacteriaceae; genus Gilvirhabdus. The sequence continues at coordinate 7,839 of JARRKS010000012.1, read as the reverse complement.
TATGATTGATGCAGATGAAGAAGGTTACCTACTTCAAATATTCACAAAACCTGTTGAAGATAGACCAACCTTATTCTTTGAAATTATCCAACGTATGGGTGCCAAAGGTTTTGGAGCAGGAAATTTCAAGGCTCTTTTTGAATCTATAGAAAGAGAGCAGGCAAATAGAGGTACACTTTAACATTAATTTAGTATTAATTCTTTAAAAACTCCATCATTCTTATTGATGGAGTTTTTTGTTTTAATACTTTTGGAACAGTAATTGTAATTTTAAGGATATAGCAATAAAAATTAAGTTATAGAGTTACATTACAATTGCAAACAAAAATGAATAAAACACTACTTATATTGTCCCTGTTATTTACTTGCAATGTTTTTTCACAAAACACTCCTGCATTTCAAGATGGTGAATGGTTTAGGTTTGAAATGAGCTATAGTGGCTTTCTCAAAGCAGGCAATGCAACATTATCTGTTAATGAAGATTATTTAGAAGGGAAACCTGTTTATCATGTTTTAGGTAAAGGATGGACAACAGGTGCAATAAAATGGTTTTTTAAAGTGAAGGATAGATATGAAACTTATTTTGATAGGGAAAACTTAATTCCATATAAATTTATTAGAGATATAAATGAAGGAGGACACACCAAAAACATAGAAATAGAATTTGACCAAATTAACCATAAAGCATATGTAAACAACAAAAAACATAAGACAAAAAAGGTTTTTGAGACAAAACCTAATATTCAGGATATGGTATCTACGTTTTATTATTTAAGAAACAAACTAGATGTAACTAAACTTAAACCTGGAGACGAGATTAAGGTAGATATGTTTTTTGATGAAGAAAATTATGGCTTCAAATTAAGATATTTGGGAGAAGAAATGATTGACACAGAATTCGGAAAGATTGAGTCTTTAAAGTTCAGACCTTATGTTATGGCAGGAAGAGTTTTTAAAGAAGAAGAAAGTTTAACGCTCTGGGTATCTAAAGATAAAAATAGAGTACCTTTGCGAGTAAAAGCAGATCTTGCAGTAGGATCATTGCGTGCAGATCTTGAAGCATTCAAAGGATTAAAACACCCATTTAAAATTGTTGTAGACGATTAATGGATTCTAAAAAGAACATTACTAACCAACTCAAAGAGAAGTATAATAATTTAGGGCAGGATTTAGATACTCATTTAGAAGGATTGCTTTATAGTAAACCCATGAATTATTGGGATTATATTCATACAGATTCTCTCTTAAATCTTCAAATACAAAGAACTACAGTTCCAGACGAAATGGTATTTATAATGTACCATCAGATTAATGAATTACTCTTCAAAATGATTCTCTGGGAAATAGATCAAGTAGCAAGAAAAGAAAATATTGAAGCCCATTTTTTTGCCTCTAAATTAATGAGAATTAGTCGTTATTTTGACATGTTGACTTCATCTTTCAATATCATGAAAGACGGTATGGAAGTTGAACAATATAATAAATTTAGAACAACATTAACTCCTGGTAGTGGATTTCAAAGTGCTCAATATAGAAAAATTGAGTTTGCTTCTACAGAACTCATTAATTTAATAGATAACAGATTTAGAAAAACCATAGACAGAAATACGTCATATGAACATGCTTTTGATCACTTATATTGGCAAGCTGCTGGTAAAGATTATAAAACTGGTAAAAAAAGTTATTTATTAACAACTTTTGAAGAAAAATACAAAGAAGAATTTATTAGATTTACCAAATTTTATAATACACATAATCTCTGGAGTAAATTTAAAGAACTTCCAGAGGCTGTAAAAAAAGATGAAAATTTAATAAAAGCAATGCGCCATTATGATTATACAGTAAATATTACTTGGGTCATGGCACATTATAACACGGCAAATCACTATTTAAATATTGGAGGTGAAACGGCCGAAGCAACAGGAGGAAGCGAGTGGGTAAAATATATGCACCCAAAATATCAACGAAGAATATTTTTTCCAGATTTATGGACCAACCAGGAATTAGAAGATTGGGGAAAGGATGTTTAACAATCTTAATAATAGTTTTAAGTTTAGTTAGCTGTAAAGAAGACCCAAAAGAACCAGAAATTCAAGAAATTGCAATAGTAGAACCAAAAGACGTTTATGAATTTGGCTTTTGCTTGAATGATTATATTGTAAAACGTGACACCATTAAAAAAGGGGATAGTTTTGGTGAAATTCTTGAACGCAATAGTATAGGTTATCCTAAAATCTATCATATTGCAGAAAAAGCCAAAGACAGTTTTGATATAAGACGTCTTCAAGTGGGTAAACCATATACATTACTTTGCTCAAAAGATTCCCTTCAAGAGCCAAAGTGCTTTATTTATCAGCCAAATAAAGAGGAATATGTGGTTATAAATTTTCAAGATTCTATTCATGCATATACAAATAGAAAACCAATAAAATATGTTGAAAAAATTGCAACTGGTGTTATTTCTACTAATATATCAGATGCATTAGACCAACAAGGTATAAGCGTAATCCTAGCGTATAAAATGTCAGATAATATTTATGCTTGGACAATAGATTTTAATCGATTACAAAAGGGAGATAGGTTTAAAGTAATCTATTCAGATAAGTATATAGACGATACAATTTATGCTGGAATTGGCGATATTAAAGCAGCATATTTTGAACATAAGAAAGAACCGTTTTATGCTTTTGAGTTTCAAACAGATAGCGTAAAAGGAATTGTAGATTATTTTAATGAAAATGCCGAAAATTTAAGGCGTGCTTTCTTAAAAGCACCTGTCCAATTTAGCAGAGTGTCATCACGATACAACTTAAAACGAAGAATTGCTTATTACGGAAACAAAATTAGACCGCACAAGGGCACTGACTTTGCAGCAAATGTTGGCACACCGATTTTGGCTACTGCCAATGGAACAGTTATTGAATCGAGACGTAAAGGAGGTAATGGAAATTATGTAAAAATCAGACATAATTCAACATATTCTACGCAATATTTGCATATGAGCAAACGTAAAGCTAAAGTTGGTGATTTTGTAAAACAAGGTGATGTTATTGGCTGGGTTGGTATGACAGGAAATACAGGTGGACCGCATGTATGTTATCGTTTTTGGAAAAATGGAAAACAAGTAGACCCATTTAAACAAAAACTACCTGAAGCCGAACCTATTTCAGAGTCATTAAAAACAAAATATTTAGAATATATCCAGCCTATAAAGTATAGATTAGATAATATTTTCTTTCAACCAGAAATAATAGACGAAGAAATACTGGAACAACCAGTTATTACCCAAGGAAACTCATAACATGGCATTACCAAAGATTAATCCAACCAAAACAAATTCTTGGAAAAATTTACAGGCTCATTTTAATAATATTAAAGATGTACAAATGAAAGATTTGTTTTCTCAAGACCAAGAGAGAGCAAATAAATTTTCAGTAAAGTGGAATGATTTTTATGTTGATTTTTCAAAAAATAGAATTACAAAAGAAACTTTAAATCACTTATTGAGTTTAGCTGAAGAGGTTAAATTAAATGAGGCGATCAAAAGTCAGTTTTCTGGAGACACGATTAATGAGACAGAAGGCCGTGCAGTTTTACACACTGCATTGAGAGCACCAAAAAATGCCGAATTTTTTGTAGATGGTGTTAATGTTATTCCTGAAGTATATGAGGTAAAACAGAGAATTGAGGTTTTCACTAATGAAGTTGTAAATGGCGATAGAAAAGGTTTTACAGGAAAGACTTTTACAGATATTGTAAATATTGGAATTGGAGGTTCAGATCTTGGACCAGCTATGGTGGTCGATTCGCTTCAGTTTTACAAAAACCATTTGACCACACACTTTGTAAGTAATGTAGATGGTGACCATGTAAATGAAGTTATCAAAAAATTAAACCCTGAAACAACACTTTTCGTAATTGTTTCAAAAACGTTCACTACTCAAGAAACACTTTCTAATGCCAATACAATAAGAGACTGGTTTTTAAAGGCAGCACCTAATGATGCAATAGCAAAACATTTTGTAGCGGTTTCTACCAATATTGAAAAAGTGAAAGCCTTCGGAATTGATGAAGAGAATATTTTCCCAATGTGGAACTGGGTTGGTGGTCGTTTTTCACTTTGGAGCGCCGTTGGTTTAACCATTAGCTTGGCTGTTGGGTTCAATCATTTTAACCAATTATTACAAGGTGCTCACAAAATGGATGTTCATTTTAAAAATGAAGAATTCAAAAATAATATTCCTGTAATTTTAGCCTTAATAAGCATTTGGTATAACAACTTTTTTAAAGCTGAAACCGAAGCAATTATTCCGTATTCTCAATATCTTAATCAGTTTGCAACCTATTTGCAACAAGGAATAATGGAGAGTAATGGGAAAAGTGTAGATAGAAATGGTGAGTCAATAGATTATCAAACCGGAACAATAATTTGGGGAGAGCCAGGCACAAATGCACAACACGCTTTTTTTCAGCTTATTCATCAAGGTACAAAAATAATACCAGCAGATTTTATAGGGTTTGCACAATCACTACATGGCAATCAAGATCATCAAGATAAACTAATTTCTAATTTTTTGGCGCAGACCGAAGCGTTGCTCAATGGAAAAACAAAAAAAGAAGTATTGGAAGAATTAAAATCTAACAATCTTTCTGAAGAAGAGATAAATAGTGTATTATCATTCAAAGTTTTCAGAGGAAATAAGCCAACAAATACTATTTTCATTCAAAAACTATCGCCTGAATCTTTAGGAAAACTTATTGCTCTCTACGAACACAAGATATTTGTACAAGGTGTTATCTGGAATATTTTTAGTTATGATCAATTTGGCGTTGAGCTAGGGAAGCAGTTAGCAAATACAATTTTGTCTGAAATCAATGGAGGTGCACAAAAAGAGCATGACACTTCAACAAAAAACCTAATTGATTATTATCAAAAATCAAAAATCACTTGAGTATAATTGCATAATTATTACCCCAAATAAACTATTTATTTACTTTATTTTTATTATTTTGCATAGTTGCGATTTGTTAACATTATCTTAAACTTAAGTTTTTTGAATATGTTAATCTTTGCACAAAATTTAAAACCAATCTTAATATAAAAAAATGAGAAACATTACTAGATTTTTATTTTTTGCTTTTGTAATGGTAGGCTTTAATGCTGCCTTTGCTCAAAGCACGGTAACAGGAACCACTATTGATCCTGATTTAGACACTCCCTTACCAGGAGTAAACATTGTTGAAAAAGGAACAACAAATGGTGTTTCGTCAGATTTTGACGGAAAATTTACGCTTACAACGACCACATCTGACGCTGTTATTTTAGTGTCTTATGTAGGCTTTTTAACTCAAGAAATTTCTATTTCAGGAGACACAGATCTTGGTGAAATTTTAATGCAACCTAGTCAATTTGGATTGCAAGAAGTACAAATTATTGCTTCTGTCGCTGTTGACAGAAAGACACCAGTTGCAGTTTCTACGGTGAAAGCAGCTGACATTGAGTTAAAGCTAGGAACTCAAGAATTTCCGGAAATTTTAAAATCAACACCAGGAGTTTATGCTACAAAAGCAGGTGGTGGTTATGGAGATGGAAGGATTAACTTGAGAGGATTTAATTCTGAAAACGTAGCAGTTATGATTAATGGTATTCCAGTCAATGATATGGAAAATGGAAGAGTCTATTGGAGTAACTGGGCTGGACTGGGAGATGTTACAAGCTCAATGCAGGTGCAAAGAGGTTTGGGAGCTGCTAAAATTGCTGTCCCTTCTATTGGAGGTACAATCAATATAGTTACAAATACAACAGACGTGGAAGCTGGAGGAAATGTAATAACATCAGTCGGTAACGACGGCTATTTTAAATACGGCTTAACCTACTCAACTGGATTAATGGAAAACGGTTTTGCTGCAACAGTGTCTGCTGCAAAAACTGTAGGTGATGGATATGTTGATGGAACAGAGTTTTCAGGCGTGTCATACTTTGTAAATATATCTAAAGAAATAAACGATGCTCATAAATTGTCGTTTTCTGCTTTTGGGGCGAAACAACGCCATGGCCAAAGACAAAACAGACAATTGATTGAAACTTTTAGAAAAGCTGAAAGAGGAAGAAAGTTCAATGCAGAGTGGGGTTACAAAAATGGTCAGGTGACATTCCAAGAAGACAACTTCTATAACAAACCACAAATGTCTTTAAACCATTATTGGAATTTAAACGATAACACCTCAATCAATACATCCGTTTACGCATCATTTGGATCTGGTGGTGGAGGAGGAACTGCCGGAGACTTTAAGTTTGGATTTGATCCTTCCACAGGACAAGGGGATTACAGAATTGGAGCCTTCGGGCCAATTGATTTTGATAAAATCGTTGATGAGAATATTGCAGCAGGAGCAAATGGTGCAGAAACCTATTTAAGGGCATCACGTAATGACCATAATTGGTATGGAGTGCTATCTACCCTAAAAACAAACATAAATGATGATTTGGTGTTATTGACTGGATTGGATTGGAGATACTATAAAGGCATCCATTTTTCTGAAGTAACAGATTTATTAGGGGCTGAATTTGCAATAGATAATGGAGATGTAAATAACCCAAATGCTGCACTTCAGGTTGGTGATAAGAGAGATTATTATAATGATGGTCTAGTAGGTTGGTTGGGAGCATTTGCTCAATTAGAATATGATATTAATGAAAAATTTAACACATTTATATCTTTAGCAGCATCAAATACATCCTATAAAAGAGTTGATTATTTTAATTATTTAGATAGTGACCCTTTACAGGAAACCGATCGCTATAATTTCTTTGGATTTAGTGCAAAAGGTGGTGCGAACTATAGAATAGATGCTAACCATAATGTTTTTGCAAACCTTGGGTATTTTGAAAAAGCACCAGGTTTTGATTCTGTCTTCTTAAACTTCACCAATGATAACATTAATGAGGACGCACCCAACCAAAAAATATCGAGTTTTGAATTGGGTTATGGTTTTAGAGGAGATAAACTATCAGCAAATGTGAACCTTTACAGCACTAGATGGAATGATAGAACTGAAACCGTTTCATTTCAGCAACCAGATGGAACACAAGCTGCGGCAAATATTTTAGGGGTTAATGCAATTCACCAAGGTATTGAATTAGATTTTGTTTATAGAGCTACAGATAAATTAGACATAACAGGGATGGCTTCTTTTGGTGATTGGAGATGGGATAGTGACGTTACAGATGTTGATATACTTGATGAGGATCAAAACGTTGTTGATACAGTAGATCTTTTTATCAAAGACTTACACGTTGCAGATGCGGCACAAACAACGATGGCTTTAGGGATAAATTATAAATTTTCACCCAAAACTAGACTTATTATTGATTATAATTATTATGATAATATATATGCTGACTTTGATCCTAGTGATCGTGGTACAGAAGGTGCACCAGACGCATGGAAAATGCCGGATTATGGCTTGTTTGATATAGCCATGACTCATGGTTTTAAATTTGGACCATTTGATGCCTCTTTAACAGCAAGAATGAATAATGTGTTTGACACAGAGTATGTTTCTGATGCACAAGATGGTTCAGGGTCTAATTCTGATACTGCTTTAGTATACTTTGGTTATGGTAGAACCTTTAGTATTGGTGCAAAACTTAATTTTTAAAAAAACATGAAAATGAAAAGAATAATTTATTGTTTAGCAATTTTAGGGGTAATCTTCACTAGTTAATGTATAAGTATCAGTACCTACTATTGGATCTTCTACTGAATCTATATCATTATAGATATCTTCCATAGGGTCACAACCTGTAAAGATTATCCCTAAAATTGCTAAACAATA
>JARRKS010000011.1:0-14600 GCA_037387865.1 Flavobacteriaceae bacterium | reverse complement strand
TAAAGCTTGTTTTACAGCTTCAATATAACCCTTTACACTGCCACCACTGCTTAAGTCAATATATGGATATCTGCCATTAAAAAATACATCTCCTGTATGCAACACATTACTTTTAGTAAAGTACAGCATGGAGTCTCCATCGGTATGTGCATTATTTAAATGAAACACAAGAACCTGTTCACCATTCATATACACACTCAATTTATCGTTAAATGTAATAACTGGCAATGCATCTTTTGGTTGGTCTTCAAGTCGCTTTCTAACATTCTCGTGGGCTATAATGGTCGCGCCTAACTTCGCCAAATTCTCATTGCCTCCGGTATGATCTCCATGATGATGTGTATTGGCTACATATTTAATAGGCTGGTCACTTATGGTTTTAATAGTAGCTACAATTTTTTCTGATAAAGGTGCAAATTGATCATCAATAATAAAAACACCATCGTCACCTACAGAGACACCAATGTTTCCACCTTGGCCAGTAAGCATATAAACCTGATCAGATAGTTTTTGCATTTCAATATTAACATCTTGACTGCAGACAGAAATAGAGATAAAAAATATAAGTAATGAAGAAATTGAATTTGAAGTTTTCATGACCAAAAAATTAAATAGTTAGAAGCTATATAAAAATACAAATTCTTTTCTATGATATTTTCTGCAACTCAAATTTACATTTAAAAGCATTGCTCAAATTACTTGAATGAAGTATCTTTGCAGTCGCATTTTAGGGCGATTAATGAAAACAGTATTGCAAACTTCAAATTTTTCTTTTTCAATTTCTTCGGCGATTTCTGATTTCAAGGAAATAACTAAAATTCGTCTTGCATTAAGTGTTGTATTTTCCTCAATTGCTGGATACCTTTTAGGAGTAGATGTTGTTGAGTTTAAGACTTTAATTTTATTAGCTTTTGGTGGATATTTTATGGTAGGAGCATCAAATGCATTCAATCAAATTATTGAAAAAGATCTAGACGCTTTAATGAATCGTACCAAAAACAGACCAATTCCAGCAGGAAGAATGTCTGTGACTACAGCTTTTATAATAGCATCTGTGTTTACAGTTTTGGGCGTTATAATTTTGTATATTATTAATCCTCAAACGGCTATGTTTGGAGCGATTTCCATTTTTTTATACACTAGCGTTTATACACCTTTAAAAACTAAAACACCGCTTGCTGTTTTTGTAGGCGCTATACCTGGAGCTATCCCTTTTATGCTGGGTTGGGTTGCAGCAACTGACGATTTTGGTATTGAACCAGGAACATTATTTATGATTCAATTTTTTTGGCAATTCCCTCATTTTTGGGCTATAGGTTGGTTTTTATTTGAAGATTATAAAAAAGGAGGATTCTTTATGTTGCCAACTGGAAATCAAGATAAAGGAACGGCAGTTCAAATAATATTATATACGGTTTGGACATTGATAGTATCAATTATTCCTGTATTTGGATTTACTGGCAAGCTATATTTAACACCAATATCAGCTATAATTGTTTTTGGTTTAGGTTTAGGAATGCTTTATTATGCCTTTCAATTATTTAAGAAAATGACTGAAGAGGCAGCAAAGAAATTAATGTTGGTAAGTGTATCTTACATTACATTACTTCAAATTGTTTATGTATTAGATAAATTTATTAGATAAATAAACTTATGGATTTAACAGAAGGTACTTTAGAAGAAAAACAAAAAAGAGCAAAAAAGATGATGCTTTGGTTTGGTATTATTTCACTAATTATGTCTTTTGCTGGTTGGACAAGTGCCTTTGTGGTGAGTAGTACAAGACCAGATTGGTTAAAAGATTTTCAATTACCTCAAGCATTTACTTTAAGTACATTAGTAATTATATTAAGTAGTGTCACTTTTATTTTAGCTAAAAGAGGTTTAAAAAAGGGTAATAATAAGGTAACTACAGGTTGGTTATTTGCCACTTTAATTTTAGGAATTGTATTTGTTTATAATCAATTTATTGGTTTTATTCAAATTCTGGAGTTAGGCTATAATTTTACAGGACCAACTAGTAATGTTACGATGTCTTATATTTTCCTGATTGCTTTTGTACATATTTTACATGTTCTAGTTGGAATTATTTGTCTGTTAGTAGTAATTTATAATCATTTTAAACAAAGATATAATCCAACAAAAATGCTAGGTTTTGAACTAGCTGCAACATTTTGGCATTTTGTAGATGTACTCTGGTTGTATCTCTTTTTATTTTTATATTTCGTTAGATAAATAAATTGATTATTTTTGTGCAACCTTTATAAAACTATACCAAACTATGAGTAGTACAACAGTTGTAAAAACTGGAACAGAAGGAAAAGCTTGGGGTGGAGGAAATAGACCTCTTAATGCAAGTTACGGTAAAATGATGATGTGGTTCTTTATTGTATCAGATGCACTTACCTTTTCTGGCTTTTTAGCTTCCTACGGATTTTCAAGATTTAAATTTATTGACTCATGGCCAATTGCCGATGAAGTATTTACTCACGTTCCATTTTTGCATGGACAAGAGTTACCGATGATTTATGTTGCTTTTATGACATTTGTATTAATTATGTCATCTGTAACAATGGTACTTGCTGTTGATGCTGGGCATCACATGCAAAAAGGAAAGGTAACTTTTTATATGTTCTTAACCATTATAGGTGGTTTAATATTTGTTGGGTCGCAAGCTTGGGAATGGGCAACATTTATTAAAGGAGACTATGGCGCTATTCAAACAAAAGGCGGGAATATTCTTCAATTTGTTGATACAGAAGGACATCGAGTTGCATTGCGAGATTTTGCTGTAGCTGGTCACGGAGAAAGAGTTAGAAATGAACGTATAATGGTATCTGGTTTTTAAGTGAAGGCTCCTTACCAACTTATACTGTAGATGAAGTTGTTAGCGGTTTTGAGGCTAATGAAGATGTTTTAGTAAGAACACAGTTACTTAATGAACATGGGCATAAAACAGTACTTTCTAGAGAAGAATCATTGCAACAGTTACAACATAGTCAGGCTGTAGTTGAAGGAGCAAACCTCCATGTAAACGAATATGGTTCTCCTTTATTTGCAGATTTCTTTTTCTTTATAACAGGCTTTCACGGCTTTCACGTTTTTTCTGGTGTTATTATTAATATCATTATTTTCTTTAATGTTATTTTAGGAACGTATGAAAAAAGAAAGAGCTATGAAATGGTTGAGAAAGTTGGATTGTATTGGCACTTTGTAGATTTGGTTTGGGTATTTGTATTTACATTCTTCTATCTGGTTTAAAAAAATAGATTAAAATGGCACACGCACATAAATTAGAAATTTTAAGAGGTTTGATTAAGTTTAAATCAAACACGCAAAAAATTTGGGGAGTTTTACTTCTATTAACTATAGTAACTACAGTCGAGGTTGCTCTTGGTATTTATAAACCAGAATCGCTTTTTGTTAAAATATTGGGAATGAAAGCTCTTAATTGGATATTCATTATCTTAACAATAGTTAAAGCGTATTATATTACTTGGGATTTTATGCATATGCGGGATGAAACTAAAAGCTTAAAACGCATGGTGGTCTGGACAGCAGTGTTTTTAATTTGCTATTTGGTATTTATTTTACTTCAAGAAGGTGGTTATATTGAAAGTATATATTCTTCAGGGTATATAGAGCGAGATTTTTAATTAACGTTAAACATATATAAAAAGACGGTTTTTTGAACCGTCTTTTTTATTTTTGCAACATGAATAAGAAGCAGTTGAAAAGAAATTTAGTTCTTGGAATTTTATTTTTCTTACCAGTAACGTTTTTAATGTTTTTATACCCTTCAACACATAATTATAACACTCTGGATATTGTTGATGTAAAAGTAAATGAAATAGAACATTTTAAATCAGATTCTGATAATGCTATTATTCTAAAAGACCATCTTACTGTTTTGGGTTTTTTTGGCTCAAATCCTATGAATAATGTAATAGCTGCTTCAAACTTAAAAGAATTAGTTTACGATAAATTTAAGGGTTTTAAAAAGTTTCAAATTGTTATTGTAGTTTTAGAAGGGTATGAAGATGAAGCTGAACAATTAAAAAAGGAAATAAGTTTATATGAAGATTTAAAATACTGGCATTTTGTTTATGGAGATAAAAATCAGATACAACAGGTTTTTAATAGTTTAAAGGCCGATTTGACACTAAATGAACAATTAAGTAGCAATGAGGTTTTTATCATTGATATAGATTTGTGTCAAAGAGGTAGAATAGATGACAGGTCAGATAATGAAATAACAAAGGACAAACCCATTTTTGGTTTAAGTTCTTATGATTGTATAGAAGTTGCAGAAATTAAAAACAAAATGAGTGAAGATTTGAGAATTCTGTTTACAGAATATAGACAAAAGCGAAAAGGTAATTTTGACTCTTCTTCACGAAGGGAAAACGATTTAAAAAAACAAGATGAGCAAATCTAATTATTCATATATAGGAATTTCGTTTATCATTTTGGTTTTTGGTATTATTTTTATTCCAAAAATTGTAGAAAGAATAAGTAACAGGGATGTTACAAGAGAAGAGAGTAGAAGTAAAGATATCTCCAAACAAGTTTCTGAAGCATCCGATTTAGCTTTTTTAGTAATAAATGGAGAACCTAAAAAAGTTCCTAGCTTTAGTTTTACCAACCAAAAAGGAAAAACCATTTCTAACCAAGATTATGAAGGTAAGGTATATGTTGTGGAGTTCTTTTTTACAACTTGCCCAACTATTTGTCCAAGAATGAATGCAAACCTAGTACAAGTTCAAAATGCATTTAATGACATTGAAGATTTTGGTGTGGCATCATTTACAATCAATCCAGAATATGACACGGTAGAAGTTTTAAATCACTATGCAGAACAATATGGTATTACAAACCCTAATTGGCATTTGTTAACTGGTGATAAAGACAAAATTTATGAACTAGCAAATGTTGGTTTTAATTTATACACCGCAGAAGATAGCGAAGTAGCAGGTGGATTTGAGCATTCAGGAAACTTTGCCCTAATAGATAAGAACGGATACATTCGTTCAAGAATACAAAATGGAAATCCACTGATTTTTTATAATGGTATAATTTCAGAGTCAGATGTAATTGATGAAGATGGTCAAACTCAACAGATAACAATGCTTAAGGAAGACATAAAAAAACTTCTCACTGAATAAAATATCAATAAATAAAGATGAAAATAAGTATAATCGGCTAATAGTTGTTTTATCAATACTTATACCACTGGTTGTAGCTATTTTGTTTGGTGTAAAAATTCCAAATGTTGAACCTTTAATGTTCTTACCTCCTATTTATGCTACTACAAATGCGCTAACTAGTTTAGTGTTAATATTAGCATTTATGGCTATAAAAAACAAAAACGTTAATCTACATAAAAGATTAATGAAATTAGCGATAGTTCTTTCAGTATTGTTTTTAATCATGTATGTTGCTTATCACATGACCAGTGATTCAACCAAGTATGGTGGAGAAGGAATTTTAAAATACATGTATTATATTATTTTAATAACTCATATTTTGTTGTCAATAATTGTAATTCCATTTGTTTTAATTACGTATGTAAGAGCAATCACAAATGATATAGAGAGACATAAAAAGATAGCAAAAATCACATTTCCATTATGGCTTTATGTAGCTGTTTCTGGCGTATTGGTATTTATTTTAATATCACCTTATTATCAGTATTAAATGTTAGTAAAAAAAGCAATTATATTTATAATTCTATTCACTCTGTTAAGTATTAGTTCAGAAGCACAGTGTGCTATGTGTCGTGCTGTATTAGAAAGTGAACAAGGGCAAGCAACAGCAAAAGGCATAAATGACGGTATTATTTACCTTATGGCAATACCTTATATTCTTGTTGGTGGAATAGGCTATATTATTTACTTAAAATTCTACAAATCAAAAAAGTTTAATTAAGATTAACATTTACCGTAACATTTCATTTTTTCATGCGTCTTAATAATATCAGTCAAAAATAAATTCTTAACAATTTGTTAGTACAAAATGTGGTACGATTTATGTAGCATTGCAAAGAATTAACCATCAATCAAAATGATACAAATTAAAGATTTACACAAATCTTATCAAGTAGGAGCCAACAAACTTCACGTTTTAAAAGGTTTAAATTTTAATGTAGAAGAAGGAGAACTTGTGTCTATAATGGGGTCTTCTGGCTCTGGGAAATCCACGTTACTTAATATTTTAGGGATGCTAGATGAGGCCGATTCAGGCGAATATATCCTAGATGGTTTTCCAATTAGAAAGTTAAACGAAAAAATTGCTGCTAAATATAGAAATGAATTTCTTGGATTCGTTTTTCAGTCTTTTAATCTTATTAATTACAAAAGCGCATTAGATAATGTTGCACTGCCATTATATTATCAAGGAATAAAGCGTAAAGAGCGTATTGAAAAGGCCAAACATTATCTTGAAAAAGTTGGTCTTATAGAATGGGCTGAACATTTACCAAGTGAACTTTCAGGCGGTCAAAAACAACGTGTTGCAATAGCAAGAGCTTTAGCGAGCAACCCTAAAGTTTTATTAGCGGATGAACCAACAGGTGCATTAGACTCTACAACTTCTTATGATGTCATGGAATTGTTGCAAGGCATAAATGATGAAGGAAAAACCATTTTAGTGGTAACTCATGAACATGATATTGCGAACATGACTAAACGTATTGTACATCTTAAAGATGGTGTAATTGTTAGTGATGAAAAGGTTAATCAAAAAAGAGTACTACAAAATGTTTGATATAGAGCGCTGGCAAGAGATATTTGAAACCTTAAAGAAAAATAAACTTCGTACGTTCTTAACTGGACTTTCTGTAGCTTCTGGAATCTTTATTTTAGTCATTCTTTTAGGGTTTAGTAAGGGAATTGAGAACGGAGTAAAATCCGAATTTCAAAGAGACGCAACCAACACAATTACAATCTGGACTGGTGTGACTTCCAAAGAATACAAAGGAAATAACCCAGGAAGATATATTCAACTTAAAAACGATGATTACAATTTAATATCCCAGAAATATAGCGATTATATTGAATATAAAGCACCACTTTATCAGCGATGGGGTTCAACAATAACCTATAAAAATGAAATAGGAAATTATAATGTTAGAGGCGCAGTGCCAGATTATCAATTTATAGAAAATGCAGATATCAGTAATGGAAGGTTTCTCAATCAGTCTGATATTGATGAGTTCAAAAAAGTAGTTGTAATAGGTAATAATGTAAAAAAAGATTTGTTTAAAGGCAAAGATCCTATTAATGAAAATGTACTTATTTATGGTATTAATTTTAAGGTTGTTGGAGTATTTTATGATCCAGGAGGATGGGAAGAAAATATAGCATATATTCCAATAACTACAGCCCAGAGAGTTTTTAATGCAGGAGGCAACATAAGAAATATGCTTTTCACTATTAAAATGTCTGACAATTTTAATGAGTCTGTAGTTCTTTCAAATAATATTGCCAAAGGCATTGAAAATGACCTTAAATTAATGCATTCAGTTGCTCCTGATGATACAAGTGCTATCAGAGTTAACAATACTTTGGAAGATGCAGCTAAAATTTATGCATTAGTAGATACTATTGCTGCTGTATTTTGGTTTGTGGGCATAGGAACAATTATTGCTGGTATTGTTGGAGTTGGAAACATTATGCTCATTATTGTAAAAGAGCGCACTAAAGAAATTGGCGTAAGAAAAGCTTTGGGAGCATTACCAAACTCAATTATTGGGATGATTCTTCAAGAAGCAATATTTGTAACTATGTTTGCAGGATTATTTGGACTGATAGCTGGTTTAGGTTTGTTGGAGTTGATTGGACCTCAAATTCAAAATGATTATTTAAAATATCCTCAAGTTAATTTTAATGTAGCATTAACAACAGTATTTTTATTAGTATTTGCTGGGTCTTTGGCAGGTTTTATTCCTGCTTTTAGGGCAGTAAAAATTAAACCTATAGAAGCTTTGAGAGATGAATAGTCTATTTAATAAAGATAGGTGGGATGAAATTTTACAAGCCTTAACGGCTAATAAGTTTCGTACGTTTTTAACGGCTTTTGGGGTGTTTTGGGGCATAACAATATTAGTCTTACTACTTGCCTTAACTAATGGACTTAAAAATGGTGTGATGGCTGATTTTGGAGATTTTGCCACAAATTCTATGTGGATGTGGTCTCAAAGAACATCAAAATCTTATAAAGGGCACCCAAAAGGACGTTGGTTTAGTTTTAAACTTGATGATGTAAATGCTTTAAAATCTGAAGTGCCTGGACTGTTATATGTTTCTCCAATAAATCAATTAGGCGGTTTTAGAGGCTCTAATAATGTAATTAGAGGAACGAAAACGGGTGCTTTTGAAATTTATGGTCATTTCCCTGAATATATAAATCAGGATCCAATGGATATTACAAAAGGGAGATTCTTGAACTATTCAGATATAAATGCGAATAGAAAGATTTGTGTTATTGGTACAGGTGTGGTTAACGGATTATATGATTTAGGAGAGGAAGTTTTAGGTAGTTATATTAAAATAAACGGAGTTAATTTTCAAGTTATAGGCACGTTTAAGAAAAGTAATGGTCAAGGAGATAGGGAGCAAGATGCTAATACAGTTTATATTCCCTTTACTACTTTTGGTCAAGCCTTCAATAGAGGTGATCGTGTTGGCTGGATGGCAATTACAGCAAAAGATGATGTTACTATAACGGATGTAAAACAACAGATTTTTAATGTAATAAAATCTAGACATACAATAGATCCATCAGATGATCGTGCTATTGGGCATAATGATTTAGCAGAACGATTTGAACGTGTTAATGGGCTATTTACTATTTTGACAATAGTTGGTTACTTTGTCGGGGCATTGGTGCTCATGTCTGGTATCATAGGCATAAGTAATATTATGCTTATTGTAGTAAAAGAACGAACCAAAGAAATAGGAGTAAGAAGAGCATTGGGAGCTTCTCCATGGACAGTAAAAGGTCAGATTTTGCAGGAGAGTCTTATTTTAACCATACTATCTGGTATGGTTGGAATTTCCTTTTCCGCATTTGTAATTTGGGGATTAAATTATCTTTTAGATATGAATGGACCAGTTGATATGTTTTCAAATCCGAGTGTAAATATGACTGTAATATTTATAGCGTTAATCATATTAGTTGTTTCAGGATTATTGGCAGGATTAATTCCAGCAAATAGTGCGACCAAAATGACCAAAACCATAATCACATTATCCCTTATAGTGATAACATTTTCTGCTGCACTATTTTATTTATGGCAAAAAAACAAGCAAAACCCAATAAAATATACTACTGAACAAGCTACCGATCAGACCATAGTTGTCAAAACAGTGGCAACTGGAAGTATTGTTCCTAAAGAAGAAATACTTATCAAACCCAATATTTCTGGTGTTGTAGAAGAGGTTTATATTGAAGCAGGGCAATATGTTAATTCAGGCGATTTAATTGCAAAGATTAGGGTTATTCCAAATGTGTCCTCATTAGCAAGTGCCAAAAATAGTATTGCAAGTAATCAAACAGCTTTACAAACGGCAAAAATAAATTTAGAAACTCAACAAGCAAATTATGACCGTCAAAAAGCTTTATTTGAAAAGGGAGTTATTTCAGCAAACGACTTTGAAGCAATTAATAATACTTACTTACAAACCAAGCAGAGCGTTGAGCAAGCCAGAATTAATCTAAATTCTGCTAGACAAAACTATGATATTATTAAAACTGGTACCACAAGTGGTTTGGGCAATATTGCACAAACGCAAGTAAGAGCAACAGTTTCAGGCATGGTGTTAGATGTACCTGTAGAAGCTGGTAATCAGGTAATTGAAGCAAATAATTTTAATGAAGGTACATCAATAGCTTCATTGGCAGATGTTAAGAAAATGATTTTTGAGGGTAAAGTTGACGAAAGTGAGGTTGGAAAAATAAAAGAAGGCTTGCCACTTGAAATAACTGTAGGTGCCATCCAAAATAAAAAATTTGATGCTGTTCTAGATTATATAGCGCCAAAAGGTGTAGAAGAAAATGGCGCTATTCAATTTGAGATTAAAGGTTCTATTAAAAAAATTGATTCTACTTTTATTAGAGCAGGTTTAAGTGCAAACGCATCTATTATTTTGGAAAAAGCAGAAAATACTGTAGCCATAAGAGAAGCGTTAGTACAATATGATTCTGAAACTAAAAAACCTTTTGTTGAAATTGAAACAGGAGACCAACAATTTGAACGTCGAGATGTTGAACTTGGCATTAGCGATGGTATCTTTGTTGAAGTAAAAAATGGCATCACAAAAGAAGACAAAATAAAAGTATGGAATCAAATTCAAGGAATTCCAAGTTACGCCCAGAATTAATTTTATTTTTCTGTAACACTTTATCATTTACATAGACATATTATTTAATTATGAAAAAAACCATAATCATATTTTTTGTTTTATTAGGAACTATTTCCCAAGCTCAAGTAAAAAAATGGACACTTCCAGAATGTGTTGAATATGCATTAGAAAACAATATTACAATTAGGCAAAGTGAACTCGATCTAGAAGAAACAGAGTTGAACAAAAAAGATGCGTTGGGTAATTTTTTACCTTCACTTAATCTTAATTCATCTCATAGATGGAATATTGGTCTTACTGGAGATCCAGTTTCTGGTACAAACGTTAATGCTACAACTCAAACAAGTCAGATAGGTATAGGTTCCAATGTTGACATATTCAGAGGAAGACAAAACATTAACCAAATGCATCGTGCTAATTTGCAAATATTATCAAGACAATATCAGTTAGATGATATGAAAGATGATATTTCACTCTTTGTTGCCAATGCATTCTTACAAATACTTTTTAATAAAGAGCAACTCAAAGTTTTAAAGGGTCAACAAGAAATTTCTAGTCAAGAATTCAATCGCACTAAAGATTTAGTTGAGGCTGGAGCATTGCCAAAAGGAGATTTATTAGAAATTCAAGCAACAATTGCTTCGCAAGAACAACAAATAGTAAATTCTGAAAATGCGCTTCAAATATCAAAAATAAATTTAGCACAAATCATGCTTATTGAAGATTATGAAAATTTTGATATTGAGGATGTACAGTATCAAGTACCTCCTTCTTCAATTCTAAATGAATCTCCAGATACTATTTTTGAGAAAGCGAAAGAAACCAGATATGACATAAAAATTGCAGAAACAAGCGTTGAGATTGCTGAACAAAATTTAAAAATAAACAAAGGAGCATTATACCCTTCTTTAACAGGATTTTATAACTTTGGAACCAGTTATTTTTATAATAAGCTAGACCCAACCCTTCCAAGTTTTAAAGACCAGATATCAGACAATAAAGGTCATTCTCTTGGATTACAATTAAATGTACCTATCTTTAATGGACTTTCTACAAGTAACAATGTTAAAAGAAATGAAGTAAATGTTGAACGCACCAAAAACCAATTGGAGCAAGCAAGTTTAGACTTACAAACCTCAATTTATCAAGCATATAATGATACTAAAGGAGCATCTAAAGCCTATGAAGCGGCTGTAAAAACACTTGCCGCTAGAGAGGAAGCCTTTAAGTATTCTCAAGAGCGCTATAACGTTGGGTTACTAAACGCTTTTGATTATAGTCAATCTCAAAACAGATTGGAAGCAGCTCAAAGTGAAGTAGTAAGAACTAAATACGATTATATATTTAAACTTAAAGTATTAGAGTTTTATTTTGGGATTCCGATTACGGATATTAATTAAAAAATGAGCAAGAAAAAATTAACCATCATTGTTTTATCAGTCGTAGCAGTTTTAACACTTTTAATTGCTGGAAAAAAAGCTGGATGGTTTGGAGATCATGGTAACTACAAAGAGATATATACTCAAAAAATATCTAAAATGGATATTATTGAGAAAGTTTCTGCCACTGGTAAGATTCAGCCAGAAGTAGAAGTAAAGCTTTCTAGTGAAGTCTCTGGAGAAATCATACTACTTCCAATTGTTGAAGGGCAACAAGTTTCAAAAGGAGACCTTTTAGTTAGAATAAATCCAGATATTTATCAGTCTAGTGTTAATAGATCTCAAGCTACTTTAGAAAATGTAAAAGCGTCATTAAGTCAAGCTGATGCCACACTAAAAGAAGCAAAAGCAAACTACGATCGTAATAAAAAATTATTTGAAAAAGGTATTATTTCAAAAGCTGATTGGGATAAAGTTGTATCATCTTACGAAATTGCAGAAGCCAATAAACAATCTGCTTATTACAATGTAAAAAGTGTTAGTGCATCTGTAAGCGAAGCTTACGATAACTTAAATAGAACTAGTATTTATGCGCCAATGTCTGGTACAATTTCTAAACTAGATGTAGAAATAGGAGAACGTGTTGTTGGAACTCAACAAATGGCTGGAACAGAAATTCTTCGTGTCGCAAATTTAAATAATATGGAAGTAGAGGTAGATGTTAATGAAAATGATATTGTTAAAGTACAGGTTGGAGATTCAGCTATAGTAGAAGTTGATGCATACCTCAAAAAGGAATTTAAAGGTTTAGTTACAGAAATCGCTAATTCAGCTTACGGAAATTTAACTTCAGATCAAGTCACTAATTTTAAAGTTAAAGTAAGAATTTTGAAAGAATCTTATTTAGACTTGTTAGAAGGCAAACCAGAGCATTATTCGCCTTTTAGACCTGGAATGACTGCTACAACAGATATCATTACCAATACGCGAAAAGATGCGATAGGTATACCAATTAGTGCAGTAGTCATTAAGACAGACACAACAGCTAGTAATGCATATGCTAAATCAAAAAGTAATCAAATCAATACTGATGAAAAATTTGAATGTGTATTTGTTAAAGATGGTGAGTTGGCAAAACTGAAAGTTGTTGAAACAGGTATTCAGGACGATTCTAATATAGAAATTGTAAGCGGACTTGAGATAGGTGATGAAGTTATTACAGGACCATATAATATTGTTACAAAGTCTCTTAAAATAGGTAGTAAAGTAAAAATTAAAAAAGAGGAATTAAAAGGTGAAGATGAAGAAGAATCCAATGATGTTCAAGTAACAGTAAATTGATATCTTTGGAGCAATTTAAAATGTTCACTTGGCACTTATACTATCTATAGAAACTGCAACCACCAATTGCTCTGTTAGTCTTTCAGACAACGGTAAAGCTTTTGCACTTAAAGACGATTATAGCAGTAGTTTTTCACATGCCGAAAGATTACATATTTACATTGATGCTCTATTAAAAGACAATAAGATTCAACCATATCAAATTGATGCAATAGCTGTAAGTAAAGGGCCAGGCTCTTATACAGGACTACGTATAGGTGTTTCAGCTGCAAAAGGGCTTTGTTTTGCGCTTAATAAACCTCTTATTTCTATTCCAACATTAACTTCATTATCACATCAAGTAAAAACAGAAAAGGGTAAAATAATAGCCATGCTAGACGCAAGAAGACTTGAAGTTTATTCTGCTGTTTTTGATAATAAGTATGATCAAATTAGGGATACCCAAGCCGAAATTATTGATGCTAATTCCTTTAGCATGTTTTTAGATACTGGAAAGGTATTTTTTATTGGAACAGGAGTTGAGAAAACCAAGGAAATTATTACACATTCAAATGCCATTTTTATTGAAGATAAACTACCTTCTGCAAATGAAATGGGAGAACTTGCTCACCAAAAATTTAATGCAGGCGAATTTGAAGATGTTGCATACTTCGAACCTTATTATTTAAAAGATTTCGTGGCTATTAAACCGAAGAATTAACCTTGTTTGTGTATTTCAACTTGATGCGGATAAGGGATTTCTATTCCAGCGGCATCTAATGCTTCTTTGGTACTTTCAGTTACATCAAAATAAACAGTCCAGTAATCTTCTGTTTTACACCAAGGTCTAACAGCAAAATTTATGGAGCTGTCCGCTAACTCCATAACAGTTACAGCCGGAGCAGGATCTTTTAAAACACTTGGATGAGATGTTAAAACATTCATTAAGACATTTTTAGTTTGTTTAATATCTGAATCATAACCTACTCCAAAAACTAAATCCACACGACGCGTTCCTTCAGTAGAGTAATTAACAATATTTCCATTAGATAAGGCTCCATTTGGTATTATAATTTCTTTGTTAGAAAGTCCTGTAAGTTTAGTAGTAAATATTTCAATTTCTTTGACAACACCAACTTCTCCTTGGGCCTCAATAAGATCTCCAATTTTTATAGGTCTAAAGATCATTAGTAGAACACCTCCAGCAAAGTTTCCTAATGAACCTTGAAGCGCCAAACCAACTGCTAAACCAGCAGCAGCTAAAATAGCAGCAAAAGAAGTGGTTTCTATTCCAAGTTTTGCCAATATAACAAGGATTAATAAAATTTTAAAAGTCCAGCCTAAAAGGTTTAACAAGAATTTTTGAAGACTTTCATCAAAGTCTTTTTTAGTCATTATTGTTTTAGTTCCTTTAAGTAACTTTTTAATAATCCAAGAACCAACAATCCAAATAATTATGGCTGCTAATATCTTAATGCCATATTCAGTTGCAAACTCTAAAGCTTTGGTTGTCAATTTTTCTAAATCCATATTCATT